>JANPHZ010000274.1:0-7869 GCA_031424715.1 Frankiaceae bacterium | reverse complement strand
CGCGTCCTCGGGGCCGTCGACCTCCCAGGAGATGCGCGCGCCGTCAGGACGCTCGACGACCGGCACGGCTGCCTCCTCGGGGGGTGGGGACGTCCTGGCGGGCCGACAGGGCCCGACCGGTGGCGGCCTGGAGCACCTTGCCGATGCCCAGGTGAGTCGCGAGCGTGTCGCTGTCGAGGTCGGCTACCGGCGAGGAGTGCACGACCACACCGGTCTGCATGAGGTGGGCGGTGTCGACGAGTGACAGGCCGAACGCGATGTTCTGCTCGACCAGGACCATGGTCACACCGGTCTGCGCGACCGACTGGAGCACCGCGTCGAGCTCGAGCGTCGCCACCGGCGACAGCCCCGCGGAGGGCTCGTCGACGAGGATCAGTGACGGCTCGTTGACCAGGGCCCGCGCGACCGCGAGGGACGCCTGCTGGCCGCCGGACATCGTCCCGGCCGCCTGCTTGCGCCGCTCGGCCAGGATCGGGAACCGGTCGAAGACGCCGTCGAGCGCTGGCCCATAGCGCTTCTTGTCCTTGCGGCGCAGGGTGTAGGCGCCGAGCCGGAGGTTTTCCTCGACGGTGAGCTGGGGGAACACCTGCCGGCCCTGCGGCACGTGACCCATGCCCAGCCCGACCCGCTTCTCCGGCGACAGGGACGTGACGTCCTCGCCGCGGAACAGCACCGAGCCCGATCGCGCCGGGACGCTTCCCCCGAGCACCTTCATCGTGACGCTCTTGCCGGCCCCGTTGAGACCGAAGATGCCCGCGATGCTGCCCTCGGGGACGTCGAAGCTGACGCCGTGCAGGACGGTGGTCGCGCCGAAGCCCGCGGTGACGTCACGGACCTCCAGCAGGGGCGTGCTCATGCGGAGGCTCCTTCGTGGGAGGGCGCAGCGCCCAGGTAGGCCGTGACGACCTCGGGACGGGTGACGACCTCGACCGGCTCGCCGTTGGCGATGACCCGTCCGGCGTCCATCACGTAGAGCTCGTCGGACACGTCCAGGACCAGCGGCACGTTGTGCTCGATCAGCAGCACGGTGCGGCCGAGGACATCGCGCATGTCGCGCAGCGTCGCGGCGAGGTCCTCGGCGGCCGCCGGGCTCATCCCCGCGCTCGGCTCGTCGAGCATCACCAGCTCGGGGCTGGTGACCAGGGCGCAGCCGATCTCGACGATGCGCTGCTGACCGTGCGAGAGCCGCCCGACCATGGTGTCGCGATAGCGGCCGAAGCCCAGGCCCGCGAGCACCTCGTCGGCGCGACGGCGGACGTCGCGCTCGTAGCTGCGGGACGGGCCGAGACCGGTGAGGGCCGAGGCAACGCCGTACGGCGCGGCGAGGTGCTGGGCGATGAGCAGGTTCTCGTAGACCGACTGGCCCTTGGCCAGACCGATGAGCTGGAAGGTGCGACTCATCCCCAGCGCCGTACGGCGGTGCGTCGGCAACGCGGAGACGTCGACGCCGAGCAGCTCGATTCGGCCGCTGTCAGGGGAAAGGGCCCCGGTGATGGCGTTGAACAAGGTGGTCTTGCCCGCGCCGTTGGGACCCATCAGACCGACGATCGTGCCGCGGTCCACCCGCAGCCCGGCGTTGTCGACGGCCTGCAGCCCGCCGAAGCGCACGCTGACGCCGCTGGCCTGGAGCACCGGTACGCCAGACCGCAGCTGCGGAACGGGGGGCATGCCCCTCGGTCGGGTGAGAGCCGGCAGGCTCGGCCGGGTCGGGGGCAGCGGCGGCTCGCCGCCCTTGCGGCGCGCCCGCTTCTCCCTGGACTCCTCGATCGCTCCCGCGAAACCACCGGGGTGGCGGGCGATCGTGTACATCAGCAGGCCGGCGTTGAGGATCAGGTCGATGCCGCGGAAGCCGGTGCCGAAGAGGGCGATGAGGATGTCGGGCAGCAGCACCGCGAAGAAGGATGCGGTGACGACGCCCCAGCGGCTGCCGAGGCCGCCGATGATGACGATGACGACGAGCAGCAGCGAGCGGGCGTAGTCGAACGCGCCGCCGGTCACGGTGCCCAGCGCAGTGGCGTAGATCGCCCCGCCGATGCCGGCCATGGCCCCGGAGATGCTGAACGCCAGCAGCTTGTAGCGGGCGACGTCGATGCCGAACGACGCGGCCACCGCCTCGTCGGCCTTGACGGCCTGGAAGGCGCGGCCGAGGCGCGAGCGGGTGAGGTTGACGTCGACTTGCCATACCAGGATCAGCGCGAGGAACGCGAGCACCAGGATCCCGCTGTCCGAGGTGATCGCCGAGTTGCCGATGTAGGGCTTGGGGATCACCTTGCCGGCCGAACCGCCGCCGATGACCTCGATGCGGAACAGCGACTGCCAGGCGGCATAGGCGACGCTGACGGTCACCACCGCGAGATAGAGCCCGCGCAGCCGCAAGGCCGGCAGACCGACCAGGAACGCGAGCAGCGCGCCGGCTGCAGCCGCGAGCACGACGCCGACGATCCAGGGCAGGCGCAGCTGGTCGACGCTCGTGACGATGCCGACGGTGAAGGCGCCCGCCCCGACGAAGGCGAACTGCCCGAGCGAGATCTGCCCGGCGTAGCCCATCAGGACGTTGAGCGAGATGCCGGCCATCGCGTAGGTGCAGGCGATCGACAGCAGCAGCGCGTTCTTGTCGCTGAGGGCTCCGGTGCTGCCGCCGAGCAGCGGCAAGACGACGGCGAGCACGAGGGCGATGAGCACACCGGGCACCGGCAGGCGGCGCCTGCGGGTCGGGACCTCGTCAGGCTGCTCGGTCTGCACCGGGCGGGGAGCCAGGGTGGTCGCGGTCATGCCGAGGCTCCAGCGGGGGTGGTCGTCGTGGGCTTGCTGCCGGCGTCGGCAGCCCGCAGGAGGGCACTGATCTGGGGCCAGAACTGCCTGCCCAGCAAGGCGATCAGCAAGATGACGAGCACGACGAGGTAGCGCAGGCCCGAAATGTTGTAGTCACCCAGGTAGCGCGTGGCGGCCGACTCGGCCACCCCGACGAGGATGCCGCCATAGACGGCACCGGGCAGGCTGGTGAGGCCGCCGATCACGGCGGCTGCGAGACCGACGACGAAGAGCTCACTCGCGTAGCCCGGCTGGAAGACACCGACCGTGGGCTCGACGAGCAGGGCGGCGACCGCCGACAGCGCGGCGCCCGCTCCCCACACGGTCAGCGTGATCTTGGACAGCGGGACGCCGACCAGGCGGGTGGCCGCCGGGTCCTGCGCCGCGGCCAGGATGCCGAGCCCGAAGTCGGTGCGACGCAGCACCGCCTGGAGGCCGAAGCCCAGGGCAAGGGCCACGACCAGGGCGGCGATCTGCGTCGGCGTCACGAAGACACCGGCGATGGTCACGCCGCCGGAGAAGGGTCCCTCGAGCGCCTTGGGGCTGTCACCGAAGATGCGGAACTCGATGGCCAGCAGGAACAACCCGAGGCCGACGGTCGCGACGGCGACCGAGACCGGGTCGCTGCCGACCATCCGGCGTACGACGACGAACTCGAACAGGCAGCCGATGACGACCGCGAACGCGAGGGCCGCAGCCGCGCCGACGAACCACGGCAAGCCCTTGTCGGTGACCAGGAAGGCGGCGAGGAACAGTGCCGCCGTACCGATCTCGCCCTGGGCGAAGGTGAGCACGCCGGTGCCGCGGTAGACCATCACCACGCCGAGCGCGAAGAGTGCGTAGATGCCGCCGGAGATCAAGCCAAGGACGAGAACCTGACCCATCAGGCGTCCGGCCCCACGCAGAGCCGCGCGGGACGCCAGTTGACCTTGCCCGAAGGCGACTTGTAGGTCTCGCTGAAGTTGAGCTGCTGCGCGCCGTGGCGCCGGTCGCCGGTGGTGAAGTCGATCGTGCAGGCGCTGGAGGTCGGCTTGGCCTTATAGCTGAGCAGCACGTCGACGAAGCGGTTGCGGGTGCAGTCCTTGCCGCACAGCAGCAGCTGCTCGTAAAGCGCCTTCTGCGCCTGCCAGTTGAGGAAGAGCAGGTCGCCACCGACGCCGTTGAGGTCGGCGTCGGACTTGTACTTCGCGTACTGCGCCTCGAACAGCTTGACGTCGTCGGCGTAGGACTGGAAGCCATTGCCGTAGTCACCCCTGCTGTACGGCGCGAACATCGCGACGCCGTCGAGCTTGGGGGCGAGTGCGTCGCCCTCGAGGGTCTGCGACGTGAGGTTGAACGGGAACATCAGCCAGTTGGGGTTGTAGGACTGGCGCTTGGCCTGCACGAGGATCTGGGTGGAGATCAGGGCGTTCTCCCACGCCCAGACGACCTCGGCGCCGGCGTTCTTCATGGCGAGGATCTCGTCGGTGTAGTTGCCCTTGTTGGCCGCGACGGCCTTCTCGGCCACGATCTTCAGGCCGTAGCGCTTCGCGAGAGCCTTGAACGCCACGACGCCGGGCTCCCAGTTGAGCCCGTCCCGCTTGATGATGCCGATCTTCTTGTCCTTGTACTTGGAGTTGGCGAGCTGGGCGAAGGCCTCACCGGTGCGCTCGACCGTGGGGAGCTCGGAGAAGGAGTACTTCTTGCCGGCCGTGCCGTTGATGGTCGCGGTGTGGTGCAGGTAGAGGACGTGGTTGTCCTCGGCGTAGTTGCGGACCGCGGGGATCTGGTCGAAGCCGATGCCGCCGAGCAGCATGAAGATGCCCTTGGCGTTGCAGGCCCGAGCAGCCGTGAGCGCGGTCTCGGCCTTGTAGTCGTCGTTCTCGTAGGTCACGTTGACCTTGCGGCCGAAGATGCCGCCCTTCTCGGTGTTGATCGCCGTCCAGAAGACGTTGAAGTCCTTGTCGGTGGTGTTGAAGGCCGGCCCGTAGGTCAGGGCGGCGTGCGCGCACATGTTGATCTGCGTGTCGGTGATGCCGATCTTGTCCTCGGCCGCCGTGAAGAGCGTGCTCACCGGCTTCGTCGTCGTCGCCGGTCCGCGGCCGGGCTGCACCGGCACCGGCTTGCCGTTCTTGGTCACCACGGTGCGCCCGTCCTTGGTCACGGTGGTGACCGTGCCGTCGGCGTTCTTGGTGGTGCTCACGGCGGCACCCCCGGCAACAGGGGCGGCGACAGCACCCTTGGCCGGGGCCGCGGCAGCCTGGCTGGCCGCAGCGCTGGCGCTGGCGTCCGGGGCAGCGCCCTGGTCGAGGGCGCTCGGCGCGGGGGCCGAGCTGCAGGCGGCCAGCGCGGACAGGGTCAGGGCGGTGAGCAGCGCGAGGCCGCTCTTGCGAGCACGCGTGGAGCTGGGCATGAATCCCCCGGGAGACGACAGCGAAACGGTCACCTGTGAGTTTCGCCACTGAGCCCGAGGATTCCTACCGTCTGGCTGGGTGAATCTCCGACGAGACCTTGTCAGATCTCCAACCCCGTGTCACCGGCGAGGGTGCTCCCGGAAGAAGTCGAGCATCGCGACGCCCAGGTCGGGGCCGACCGGGTCGACGAACGTCCCGGCCGGGTTGCCACCCGTGTAGGCGTGGTTGGCGCCCTGGATGACGAGCACCTCGACGACCGAGCGGCCGGCCGCGTCGTCGTAGCGCGCCACGCTGTAGGGGTAGCTCGCGAGTCCGAGCGCCCCGCCGAGGCACGGGACCCGACTGTTCCCGACGCACGGGTCACCCGGCGGGGTGCCCCGAACGGCGTCGTACGACGTGACCGACGACGGCGCGAGCGGGATCGAGCCGTTGACCTGGCCGTCGTCGGCGAGGTCGTTGGTCCCACGCCACTGGCTCACCGCGGTAGCGCCCATGGCCGCGTTGTTGACCATGTCGGCGCTGCCCTGGACCACCAGGGTCGGGACGACCCGGGCGCGCGGGCCCATCGCCGCCAGCGCCTGCGTGCCCGTGACGTCGGAGCAGCTGAGGTAGGCGCAGCCGGCGATCGGCGCCACGGCCGCGAACAGGTCGGGATAGCTCGCCGCGAGGTTGGTTGCCATGTCTGCGCCGGCGGAGATGCCGCCCAGCCAGACCCGGCGCTCGTCGACCGCGAAGTCCTCCACGATGGCGCGCGTCATGCCCGCGATCGCGCCCGGCTCGCCCTTGCCGCGCTGCTGGTGGTCGGGCAGGAACCAGTTCCAGCAGCCGGAGCCGTTGCCGTCGGTGACCGGGTAGGTGCTGCCGGCGGGGCGCGTCTGCTGCGGGAAGAGCACCAGCACGTTCTCGCGGTCCGCAAGCTGCTCGAGCCGGCTGCCGGTCGCGGCGTCGTCGGCGTTCTGGTTGCACCCGTGCAGGTAGACCAGCAGCGGCACCTTCTTGTGCGGCTTGTCCGCGACACCTCTCGGCACGTAGAGCGCGTAGGCCAGGGTCGGCAGGCCGGGCGCACTGAAGCTCCCGTGCTGGCGACCGGCGGCGGGACCGGGCTGCGGCTTGGCGTACGCCGGCAAAGCCACCAGGGTGAGCGAGAGGGCAAGGAGGGCGAGCAGCCAGCGACGCATGGGCGCAACAGTTCGCCCGCGCGCGGCCGATTCCTGCTTGCCCTGCGGCCGTAGGGTCGCCGCATGACCACGCCCCCCTCCCCCCCGCTCGCGCCGAAGCGGCCCACGACCCTCTCGCACCACGGCGACGACCGCGTCGACGAGTGGTACTGGCTGAACGAGAAGGACAACCCCGAGGTCGTGGCGCACCTCGAGGCGGAGAACGCCTTCACCGAGGCGCAGACCGCCCACACCGCCGAGCTGCGCGAGACGCTGTTCCAGGAGATCCGCTCGCACATCGTCGAGACCGACCTGTCGGTGCCCACCCGGCGCGGCGCCTACTGGTACTACTCGCGCACCATCGAGGGAAAGCCCTACGGCGTCGCGTGCCGGCTGCCGGCCAAGGGTGACGACCGCACGCCGCCGGAGCTCAGCGCCGAGGCCTCCGACGCCGCCGAGCAGGTGCTGCTCGACAGCAACCTCGAGGCGCAGGGTCACGACTACTTCGCGCTCGGCGTCTTCGCGGTGAGCCCCGACTCGCAGCTGCTCGGCTGGGCGAGCGACACCAACGGCAGCGAGGTCTACACGCTGCGCTTCCGCGACCTGGCGACGGGAGCCGACCTCGACGACGTGGTGGAGGGCGTGACCTACGGCGCCGCGTGGGCCAGCGACAACCGCACCTTCTTCTACATCCGCCAGGACGCGGCGATGCGTCCCTACCAGCTGTGGCGGCACACGCTCGGCACGCCAGCGGCCGACGACGTCCTCATCCACACCGAGGACGACGAGGCGTTCTTCGTCTCGGTGGAGCGCAGCAAGGACGGCGCGATGCTGCTGCACTCCTTGGGCAGCAAGGTGACCTCAGAGTGCCGCTTCCTGCGCGCGGACGACCCGACCGGCTCCTGGACCGTCGTCGCGCCCCGCCGGCAGGACATCGAGTACGACGTCGACCACCAAGACGGCCGCTTTGTCATCGTCACCAACGCGGACGGCGCCACCAACTTCGCGCTGGTGCAGGCCTCGGTCGAGGACCCGGCCACCTGGACCGAGCTCGTGCCCTACGACCCCGCCGTACGGCTGCTGGGGATCGACGTCGCGCGCGACCACATCGCGCTGCAGGAGCGGGCGGAGGGGCTCACCCGGATCCGGCTGCTCACCGTCGCCGACGGGGCGCTGCACACGATCGACCAGCCCGAGCAGGCCTACACCCTCGGGCTCGGCGGCACGCCCGACTACGACAGCCCGCTGATCCGCTACACCTACACCTCGATGGTCACCCCTGCGTCGGTCTACGACTACGACGTCGCGGCTCGAGAGCCGCTGCTGCGCAAGCGCCAGCCCGTGCCGGCGTACGACGCCTCGCTGTATGCGACCGAGCGGACGTGGGCACCGGCCGCCGACGGCACGCTCGTGCCGGTGACGTTGGTCGCGCGCAAGGACCGGCCGCGCGACGGCGGGCCGTGCCTGCTCTACGGCTACGGCTCCTACGAGCACAGCATCGACCCGAC
>JANPHZ010000273.1:0-3477 GCA_031424715.1 Frankiaceae bacterium | reverse complement strand
AGCAGCTCGAGCCCGGTGACCAGGTGCTGCTCTTCACCGATGGCGTCGTCGAAGCGCGTTCTCCGGACGGCGAGTTCTTCGGCGTGCAGCGGCTGGCGGATCTCGTCATCCGGCACCTGGCCGGTGGCCTGACCGCACCCGAGACCATCCGCCGGGTCGTGCGCGAGCTGCTCGACCACCAGCAGAACCAGCTCGCTGACGACGCGTCGCTCCTGCTCTTGGAGTGGCGCAGCGGCACCGAGGCCGACCTGCTCGCCTGACGGACCGCGTCAGCGGGTGGGGCGAGCACGCCAGCGCGGCGCTGCGGGTAGACGCGCGCTCGTAGACTCAGCCGCATGCGCAGGGGACGGCAGTGACGAGCGTCGGCATCGTGGGTGCGACCGGGCAGGTCGGCACCGTCGTACGACGGCTGCTCGCCGAGCGCCGCTTCCCGCTGGACGAGATCCGCTACTTCGCCTCGGCGCGCTCGGCCGGCTCCACCCTGAGCTGGGGTGACGACGAGATCGTCATCGAGGACACCGCGACCGCCGATCCGAGCGGCCTGGACATCGTCATCTTCTCGGCGGGCGCGACCGCGTCGCGCCAGCAGGCCCCGCGCTTCGCCGAAGGCGGCGCGGTCGTCATCGACAACAGCAGCGCCTGGCGGATGGACCCGGACGTGCCGCTCGTCGTGAGCGAGGTCAACCCCCAGGCGGTCGCGCAGGCGACCAAGGGCATCATCGCCAACCCCAACTGCACGACCATGGCCGCGATGCCGGTGCTCAAGCCGCTGCACGACGAGGCGGGGCTGGTGCGCCTGATCGCCAGCACCTACCAGGCGGTCTCGGGTTCCGGGCTGGCCGGTGTCGACGAGCTCGACAAGCAGGTCCAGCAGGTGGCCGGACGCGCGACCGAGCTCGTCCATGACGGTGCGGCTGTGGCCTTCCCGGCGCCGGACAAGTACGTCCGCCCGATCGCCTTCAACGTCATTCCGCTGGCAGGGTCGATCGTCGACGACGGCGCCTTCGAGACCGACGAGGAGCACAAGCTCCGCAACGAGAGCCGCAAGATCCTCGACCTGCCCGCCCTGCGGGTCAGCGGCACCTGCGTGCGGGTGCCGGTCTTCACCGGCCACTCGCTGTCGCTCAACGTCGAGTTCGCCCGGCCGCTGTCGGTCGCCCGCGCCCACGAGCTGCTGGCGGACGCGCCCGGCGTCGAGGTGACCGACGTGCCCACCCCGCTGCAGGCCGCGGGTCGCGACCCGTCGTACGTCGGCCGGGTGCGCCAGGACGGGGCGCACGGCCTCGCGCTGTTCGTCAGCAACGACAACCTGCGCAAGGGCGCGGCCCTCAACGCGGTGCAGATCGCCGAGCTCGTCCGCGCGGCCAAGGCGTGACCGACCAGCCGACGTCGGCCATGCCGTCGCCGGGGAGCGGTCGCCGGATCGCCGACCGCTACCTGCTGCACGACCTGGTGGGGCGCGGTGGTACGGCGGAGGTCTGGCGGGCGACCGACGAGTCGCTGCACCGCCAGGTCGCCCTCAAGCTGGTCACCGCGTCCGGTGGCGAGGACGCCGGCCGGGTCGGCGACGAGGCGCGGCTGCTCGCCAGCCTGTCCCACCCGGGGCTGGTGCCGGTCTACGACGCCGGCACCGACGACGCCGGCCGGCCCTGGGTGGTCATGGAGCTGGTCGACGGCGAGACGCTGTCCGACGCGATCCGCCGGGGACCGATCTCCTCGGATCGGGTCGCCGAGCTTGGCGCGCGGCTCGCCGACGCGCTGGCCTACGTGCACGGGCAGGGCCTCGTGCACCGCGACGTCAAGCCAGCCAACGTGCTGCTCGGCCAGGACGGACGGGTGCGGCTCACCGACTTCGGCATCGCCCGGCTGGTCGACGCGGCCAAGGTGACCGCGACCGGCCTCACGGTCGGTACGGCGTCCTACCTCTCGCCGGAGCAGGTCACCGGCGCACCGGTCGGACCACTGGCCGACGTCTACGCCCTGGGCCTGGTGCTGCTGGAGTGCCTGACCGGCAACCGCGAGTACCCCGGGGCTGCCGTCGAGGTCGCGCTCGCCCGGCTGTCGCGTCCGCCGCGCGTGCCCGCATCGCTGCCCTCGGGCTGGCCCGGGTTGCTCTCCGCGATGACCGACACCGACCCGGCACGCCGGCCGACGGCGGCGCAGGTCGCGGGTGACCTGCACGCGGTGGCGACCGGTGCGACGGCGACGACGACCGTGCTGGCTCGCCCGTCCCGGCCCGTGGCCGACGCCACCAGCGTGCTGTCGACGACGCAGGTGCGCGCGCCCGCCGCCCGCCCCGCGCCGGTGCGGCGCAGCAACCGGACGGCGTTCACGGTCGCGCTGGTCACCATCGTCGCGGCGCTGCTGCTCTCGGCGCTCTACCTCGCCACCCGCGGCCCCGGGTCGACGCCCGCCCCGACCCAGGTCGACTCGTCCGTGCCGGACAGCCTGCGTGATGACCTGGTCGACCTGCAGAACACCGTGTCGGGCCGGACGGTCCAGCGATGAGGCGGCTGCTCGCGGTGCTGGCCACGTGCGTCGTACTGTCCGGCTGCGCGACGGCGTCGCCGCAGGCGACCCTGCAGGACCGGGCCAACGCCGTCGTCGAAGCAGCCAACGCCGGTGACAGCGCCGCGCTGCGGACCGCCGCGAGCCTGCTGCTGCAGGAGGTCAACGCCCAGGACGCTCGCGCTGACCTGACTGCCAGCACGGCCGACGCGCTGCGGGTGCTCATCAACCGGATCCTCAACAACGCCGGCCGGCTCGACCAGGTGGAGCCGAGCCCGACGCCCGCCACGGTGGAGCCGAGCGCCACGCCGACGCCGAGCCCGTCGGACCCGTCAGAGCCCCCGGCGCCGTCAGCCGAGCCGACGCCCGAGCCGCCGACGTCCAGCGAGCCGCCGCCGATCCTGCCCAGCGAAGTCCTCGGCGAGCCGTCGCCGTCCAGCGAGCCGACCCCGAGCGCTTCCTGACTCAGGACAGCTCGCGCAGCACCGACCAGCTCAGCTCGCCGTGCTCGTCGCTGCCGCTGACCGCGTCGAGGAACGCGCGCGGTGCGAGCGCTTCGGCGGGAGCCATCGCCCCCGTGCCGTGCAGCTGCTGGGACGCGGCCACGAGCAGCCGGGCCGTCAGGCCGTAGGCGTCGCGGCAGTGCACGGCGACGACCGCCGTACGGTCTCCGGCTTTGGCCTGCGCGACGATCAGGGCCTGCGCGGTTGCGCGCACCTGGTCGGTCGGGCCTTCGGGCAGCCGCTCCACGGCCCGGCGCAGCAGCGGACGGGCGAGGCGTAGCAGCGGCGCCGTCACGACGGCCCCCGGTGCGAGGACGTCGAGCACTCTGGTGAGGCCCGCCGGTGCGGCCAGGCCGGTGCGCACCCGGGCGCCGGGCACGTGCAGCGGCACGGTGACGTCCTCGCCCCACGGCACCTGGACCGCGCTGATGGGTCCGTCCGGACCTCGTACGACGAGCCGCCGCGG
>JANPHZ010000272.1:0-20606 GCA_031424715.1 Frankiaceae bacterium | reverse complement strand
GACGCCATCTGCCGTACGGCGAAAGCCCCCATCACCACGGTGGCCGACCTCAACGCCGTCCGTGACGCGATCGTCGCCGCCGCTCCGGACGAGCTCGGCGACAAGCCGGCCGGCAAGCCGTTCAAGAAGTTCCGCCTCGGGGTCAAGCTCGGGACGGAAGCGGCCAACGCCGCCGCGCCCTACGCGGTGCCCGAGCGACTGCAACCGACCGACCTGCCCAAGACCCCCGACACCACCAAGGTCCGCAAGGCCCAGCAGGAGCTGGCGCAGGCGTGCCAGTGACCGAGCCGCCCGGCGCCGACCGCATCTGGACGATCCCCAACCTGCTCTCGGCCCTGCGGCTCGCCGGAGTGCCGCTCTTCCTCTACTGGGTGCTGGGCCCGCAGCACGACGGCCGGGCCATCCTGCTGCTGATGGCGGCGGGGGCGAGCGACTACTTCGACGGCAAGATCGCCCGCAAGTACAACTCCTTCTCGCGTCTCGGCCAGCTGCTGGACCCTGCCGCTGACCGGCTCTACATCCTCGCGACGTTGATCGCCCTCGTCGCGCGCGACGGCCTGCCGCTGTGGTGGGCGGGCATCCTGATCGGCCGCGACGTGCTGCTGACCTTCACCCTGCCCGTCCTGCGCCGGCACGGCTACGGGCCGCTGCCGGTGCACTTCCTCGGCAAGGCAGCGACCTTCAACCTGCTCTACGCCTTCCCCATGCTCCTGGCGGCCCTGCCCGATCGCGACGACGTGCTGTCGACCGTCTTCCGCCCGCTGGGCTGGGCCTTCACGACGTGGGGGAGCGTGCTCTACCTGTGGGCCGGCGTGCTCTACGTCATCCAGGTGCGACAGCTCGTGCGCGCCGACCGTGCGGATTCCGGGTGACGGGTGCGGCAGGATGACGGCGTGACGGCCAGCACCGACCAGCAGCCCCGGCTGGACCGATCCATGTCGCTGCTGGTCGACATGATGACCAACACCCTGGACGAGTCGTACGCCGATGCGGCCCGCCGCAAGCGGGGAGAGCAGCTCAGCGCTGACGGTGCGCCGCCGGTCGCTCGCGGCGCCAGTGCCCGCAGTCGCGGTACGGCAGTCGTGCTGCTGGTCACGCTCGGACTGGTCACGGGGATCGCCGCCGGGCAGGTGAAGCGGCGCGAGGCCAGCCTGACCGGACTGCGGGCCGAGCTCGTCGCCGACGTCCAGCAGCGGACCCGCGACACCGATGCGCTTGCCGCCCAGACTGCCCAGCTGCGTCAGGACGTCGCTGCCTTGCAGACCGCGGGACTGTCCGTCGGTGCCGAGGGTGAGCAGGTGGCTCGCCAGCTGGCCGCCCTCGAGCTCGCCTCCGGTGTCGGCGCCGTGACGGGGGAGGGCGTGGTGGTGCGGCTCGACGACGCCGAGGACCGCCAGGGAGCACCGACGGCGACCGACGACGGGCGCGTGCAGGACCGAGACGTGCAGGACGCCGTCAACGGGTTGTGGGCTGCAGGGGCCGAGGCGATCAGCGTCAACGACCTGCGGCTGACGACCCAGACCGCGATCCGCAGTGCCGGGGAGGCGATCCTCGTCGACTTCCGACCGCTGAGCCCGCCCTACGTCATCCGGGCCATCGGCAGCCCACAGCGGCTGCAGGCGTCGTTCGTCGATGGGGCCTCGGGGCGCCGGCTGCAGAGCTACACCGAGCTCTACGGCCTGCGCTTCGCGGTCGAGGGCGCTGATCGGCTCCGCCTGCCGGGCTCGGGCTCGCCGTCGCTGCGGTTCGCCCGGGCTGAGGTGGTGGCGTCGTGATCCCCGCCCTCGCCCTCGCCCTTGGGGTAGCGCTCGGTCTGTTCTTCGAACCGACCGTCCCGGCCGCCCTGCAGGCCTACCTGCCGATCGCCGTGGTGGCAGCCCTGGACGCCGTCTTCGGCGCCGTCCGCGCCCAGCTGGACGGCATCTTCGACGAACGGGTCTTTGTCGTCTCGTTCGTCAGCAACGTGCTGGTCGCCGGGCTCGTCGTCTTCCTGGGCGACCAGCTCGGCGTCGGCGGACAGCTCTCGACCGGCGTGGTCGTGGTGCTCGGGATCCGCATCTTCTCCAACGCGGCGGCGATCCGCCGGCACATCTTCCGCGCGTGAGCGCCAAGAAGAAGAAGGGCGGGCGCCCCACACCGGCCCGGCCGCGCCCCCCGCGCGAGCAGCCAACGCCGCAGCTGAGCGAGCCGCCGCCAACGCCGACGACGCCGGACGCCCCCGTCGCCCCCCGCCCCGACCCCCGGCGCCTGGTCCGCAGCCTGCTGCACCCCCGACTGCGCCGGGTGGACATCGCCGTGGCGGCCCTGCTCGCCCTGCTCGGCTTCGCCGCGGCCGTGCAGGTCCGGTCCAACGACAGCGGTTCCGGGGTGTTGGCGAGCGCCCGGCAGGAGGACCTCGTCGCGATCCTCGACGACCTGGAGAGTCGCAGCGCGCGGCTGCGCCAAGAGCTGACCACGTTGACCAGCACCCGCGACCGGCTGACCAGCGGCCAGGACACCGACGCCGCCGCCCTCGCCGAGGCGCGCCGGCGGACGCAGGTCCTGGGGGTCCTGGCCGGCACCCTCCCGGCCCGCGGGCCCGGCATCACCCTGACCGTCTCCGACCCCGACGACAAGATCGGTCCGGAGGTGCTGCTCGACGCCCTGGAGGAGCTGCGCGACGCCGGCGCGGAGGCGGTCCAGATCGAGGGGTCGGCCTCGACGGACGGCGACAGCGCCGATCGCGCGGGGTCGTCCGCCAGCGGGCCGGCCGTGCGCGTAGTGGCGGGGACCGCCTTCGTCGACGCCGGTGACCGCGGTGGGGTGGAGGTCGACGGCACCGTCCTGCGCGCGCCGTACCGCTTCGTCGTCATCGGTGACCCGGCGACTCTCGCGGCGGCCCTGGGCATCCCCGGCGGGGTCCTGGACAACGTCGAGCAGCGCGGGGGAAGCGCCGCCGTGGCCCGGAGCGAGGACGTGCGGGTGACCGCGTTGCGACCGCTCGAGCGACCTCGTTACGCTCGCCCTGCCGAGGAGCCCGACTCCGGCTGAGCCGGCACAGGCAGCATCACCCCCGACCCCACCGCAGCGAGAGGCGACCGTGAACCCCGACGACCGCAAGTACACGGCCGAGCACGAGTGGGTCCGCCAGGAGGGCGAGGGCGACGCCGCCGTCCTGCGCATCGGGATCACCGCCTACGCCCAAGAGGCGCTGGGCGATATCGTCTTCGTCACCCTGCCCGCGGTCGGGGCGACCACCAGCGCCGGTGCGGCGTTCGGCGAGGTCGAGTCGACCAAGAGCGTCTCGGACATCTACGCCCCGGTCGATGGCGCCGTCACCGCCGTCAACGACCGGCTGGACGCCGCCCCCGAGCTCGTCAACGCCGATCCGTACGGCGACGGCTGGCTGGTGGAGATCCGTCCTACCGCCGGCACGACTGAGGCGCTCGCGGGGGCGGCCCTGCTCGACGCCGACGGTTACGCCGCCCTGACGGCGGGCTGATCGCTGATCGACTGACCCTGGGGCTCAGGTCGAGGTGACCTCCTGGCCACAGACCTCAGGTAGCGGTTGACCCTGCGATCGCGCCAGCACTACGGTCGCAGCACGACCAGGCAGGTCGACCGCCCGGGTTCCCGGGCTGGCTGAAGGAGGCGGTGTCCCGCGTGTTCTGCACCCAGTGCGGCCAGCAGAACCCCGAGGACAGCCGCTTTTGCGGCCGGTGCGGCGCTCCGGTGGCGAGCGGCCCGTCGGCCTCGCCCGATCGGGCCGTGGAGACCACGTCCACCATCTCGCTCTCGGCCCTCGACAACGCCCTGGAGGGCGAGCCGGCTCCGACCGGCGACGCGCGTCACGACAGTCCCGACAGCGGAGCGGTCGAGTCGCTCCCGCCGGGGTCGGCCCTGCTGGTGGTGAAGCGCGGGCCCAACGCAGGCAGCCGCTTCCTGCTCGACGCCGAGGTCACCACCGCCGGGCGGCACCCCGAGAGTGACATCTTCCTCGACGACGTGACGGTGTCGCGGCGGCACGCCGAGTTCGTCCGCGAGGCCGAGGGCTACGTCGTGCGTGACGTCGGGTCGCTGAACGGCACCTACCTCAACCGCGGCCGGATCGACGGCGCCGCCCTGGCCGGCGGTGACGAGGTGCAGATCGGCAAGTACCGCCTGGTCTTCCTCACCGGGGCCAAGGGCGCCGACGGCCGGTGAGCACGGATCCGGTCGGTCAGGTGTCGTCCCGCGCGTTCCTCAGCATCGGTGAGGTGCTCGGACAGCTGCGCGGCGACTTCTCCGACATCACCATCTCCAAGATCCGCTTCCTCGAGGCCGAGGGGCTGGTCGAGCCCGAGCGCACCGCGAGCGGCTACCGCAAGTTCTCCCGCGAGGACGTGTCCCGGCTGCGCTACGTCCTCACCGCGCAGCGCGACCACTACCTGCCGCTGCGGGTCATCAAGGAGCACCTCGACGCGATCGACCGGGGGCTCGAGCCGCCGGCGCTGAACGGCGCCGGGCCGCGGGTGCCGCGCGCGCTCGTCGCGGCGGAGGGCTTGCCCGGCCCCGAGTCCTTCGCGCCGGACGTCAGCGAGATCCGGCTCTCCCGTAGCGAGCTCATCGGCGCAGCTGGCTTGGAGCCCGAGCAGCTCGAGCAGCTCGAGCAGTACGGCCTCATCGCCGTCCGGCCCGGCAGCAGCCACTACGACGGGGACGCGCTCGTCGTCGCCAAGACGGTTGCGGAGATGGCCCGGTTCGGCATCGAGCCCCGCCACCTACGGCCCTTCAAGGCCGCCGCGGAGCGCGAGATTGGCCTGGTGGAGCAGGTGGTCACGCCGCTCGTGCGCCAGCGCAACCCCGAGGCCCGGGCCCACGCCGACGAGGTGGTCCGCGAGCTCGCAGCGCTGTCGGTCAAGCTGCACGCAACGCTCGTGCGCGCCGGGCTCGGACGAGGGTTGCGGAGGTAGGCTCAGGCGTCTTCGTCACCGACGCCCGCGACTGCCAGGAGGACCCATGAGTGAGCCCTCGGGTGGCGGTGAGCCGGACGACACCGCTGAGGTCAGCGTCGTCGGCGTACGGGTGGAGCTGCCCAGTCAGCAGCCGATCGTGCTGCTCAAGGAGATCGACGGCGACCGCTACCTGCCGATCTGGATCGGTGCCGTCGAGGCCACCGCGATCGCCTTCGCCCAGCAGGGGATCATCACCCAGCGGCCGATGACGCACGACCTGATGCGCGACCTGCTCACGAGCCTGGACACCTCGCTCGAGGGCGTGACCATCACCGACCTGCGGGACGGGATCTACTACGCCGAGCTGCACTTCCCCGGTGGGGTGACCGTGAGCGCTCGGCCCTCGGACGCCATCGCGCTGGCCATGCGCACGGGCGCCACCATCCGCAGCAGCCAGGCGGTCCTGAGCGAGGCGGGGATCGCGATCCCCGACGAGCAGGAGGACGAGGTCGAGAAGTTCCGCGAGTTCCTCGACACCATCACCCCCGAGGACTTCGAGGCGCCCGAACGCCCCTCCTGACCGAGCATGCAGGGGGGTCGAGGCCGCACCCTCACCGCCGACCTCTACCTGAGGTAGAGGGATGCGACGCGCCGCGCCACATCGTTGACCCGACCGGGACCGCTCCCTAGCGTCCGTGCTCCGTCCCGGTCCTCCCGACCAGGACACGCGCAGCCCCGCTGCGCACGGCAGAACCGGAGGCGCGGCCGTGGCCGACCAGCCCGAGCAGCCCGACACCGAGCAGCAGGCGGCGCAGCAGCGCCCGGCCCCGCTCAACCTGCAGGGGACGCTCTTCGACGACCTGCCGCCGTCCGAGCGCCCCGGCGCCGACCCCGTCGGCATCGGCTACCGCGGCCCCACCGCGTGCAGCGCCGCCGGCATCACCTACCGCCAGCTCGACTACTGGGCTCGCACCGGGCTGGTCGAGCCGAGCGTGCGCGAGGCCTCGGGCTCGGGCACCCAGCGGCTCTACTCCTTCCGCGACATCCTCGTGCTGCGCATCGTCAAGAAGCTGCTCGACGCCGGCATCTCGCTGCAGAACATCCGCACCGCCATCTCGACGCTGCGCACGCGCGGGGTCGAGGACCTCGCCATGATCACGTTGATGAGCGACGGGACGACCGTCTACGAGTGCACCAGCACCGACGAGGTCGTCGACCTGTTGCAGGGCGGCCAGGCCGTCTTCGCCATCGCCGTCGGCCGCCAAGTGCGCGACGTCGAGGGCTCGCTCGCGCAGTTCCCGGGGGAGCGCACGGGCGGTGCCGCCGAGAGCGCCAACGACGCAGCCGACGCGGCCGCGGACGAGCTGGCCAGTCGGCGTCGTCGTCGTACGACCGCCTGACCGACGGCCGGTCCCGCGCGCCGCGGCAGGTCCGCACCAGGGCCCGCTGCTAGCCTGGGGGTGCTGACGATCCCGCGCGGGAGAGTCCCCACGAGGCCATCGCGGGGCGCCGAAGGAGCAATCCTCCCCGATCAACCTCTCAGGCCCCATGGACCGCGCAGGTCAGGCAACTCTGGAAAGTGGTCGTGCCGCGCGAGCGGTCGGCCCGCCGACGGTGCAAGCCCAGTCCGCTGGGTGAAGCTCTCAGGCCCCATGACAGAGGGGGAGGGCCCGTCCCGCCTGTCCCGGTGACCCTGGAGCCCTCCATGACCAGCCTGTCCTCCGCCCGTCCCACCCTCGCCGACGCCGCCCGTCCCACCCTCGCCGCCCTCGAGGGCGCGCAGCCCTTCGCGACCCGACACATCGGGGCGGGTGAGGACGAGACCGCCAAGATGCTGGCCGTCGTCGGCGTCGGTTCGCTGGCCGAGCTGACCGAGCTCGCCGTCCCCGAGGTGATCCGGGCGCACGAGGGGCTGGACCTGCCGGCAGCGGGCAGCGAGACCGAGGTCCTCGCCGAGCTGCGCGCCCTCGGAGCGCGCAACCGGGTCACCGTGCCGATGCTCGGGCTGGGCTACAGCGGTACGACGACCCCGCCGGTGATCCTGCGCAACGTCATGGAGAACCCGGCCTGGTACACCGCCTACACGCCCTACCAGCCCGAGATCAGCCAGGGCCGGCTCGAGGCGCTGCTCAACTTCCAGACCGTCGTCGAGGACCTCACCGGGCTGGCGATCGCCAACGCCAGCCTGCTGGACGAGGCGACCGCCGCGGCCGAGGCGATGACGCTGGCCCGGCGCGCCAGCAAGGCCCCCGAGTCGGCCCGGTTCGTCGTCGACGCCGACTGCCACCCGCAGACGATCGCCGTCGTTCGCACCCGCGCGCTGCCGCTCGGCCTGCCGGTCGAGGTGGTCGACCTGAGCGCCGGCCTGCCCGAGGGTGAGGTGTTCGGGCTGCTGCTGCAGTACCCCGGCAGCTCCGGCGTGGTGCGTGACCTCACGGCCGCCATCGCCGCGGCCCACGAGCGCGGCGCGGTCGTGGCCGTCGCCGCCGACCTGCTTGCGCTGACGCTGCTGACCAGCCCTGGCCAGATGGGCGCCGACGTCGCCATCGGCACGAGCCAGCGCTTCGGCGTGCCGCTGGGCTACGGCGGACCGCACGCCGGCTACATGGCGGTGCGCAAGGGCCTCGAGCGGAGCATGCCCGGGCGGCTGGTCGGGGTGAGCGTCGACGCCGACGGCGCCCCGGCGTACCGCCTGGCCCTGCAGACCCGCGAGCAGCACATCCGCCGGGAGAAGGCGACCAGCAACATCTGCACCGCGCAGGTGCTGCTCGCGGTCATGGCCGGCATGTACGCCGTCTATCACGGGCCGGAGGGCTTGACCGCGATCGCCCGGCGCACCCACCGGATGGCCGTCCTGCTCGCCGCCGCTCTCGGCGGGGCGACCGAGGGCGCCTACTTCGACACGATCCAGGTGACGGTTCCCGACGCCGCCGGTGTCGTCGAGCGGGCCCGGGTCGCCGGGATCGACCTGCGGCTGGTCGACGCGACGACCGTCGGCATCAGCACTGACGAGAACACCACGCGGGCCCACCTCGACACCGTGGTCGAGGCCTTCGGCGGCGAGCCGCAGGACTGGGACGCCCTCGACGCGACGGTGGACGACCAGCTGCCGGAGGCGCTGGCGCGCACCGAGCCCTTCCTCACCCACGAGGTCTTCCGCACCCACCACAGCGAGACCGCGATGCTGCGCTACCTGCGCCGGCTGTCCGACCAGGACCTCGCGCTGGACCGCACGATGATCCCGCTCGGCTCCTGCACCATGAAGCTCAACGCCACCACCGAGATGGCGGCGGTCACCTGGCCGGAGTTCGCCGGGCTGCACCCCTTCACGCCCGCCGAGCACGCGCAGGGCTACCGCCAGCTCGTCGACGACCTGGCTGGGTGGCTCTGCGAGATCACCGGCTACGACGCCTGCAGCCTGCAGCCCAACGCCGGCAGCCAGGGCGAGCTCGCCGGGCTGCTCGCGATCCGCGGCTATCACCTGGCCAATGGGCACGGCGAGCGCGACATCTGCCTCATCCCGGCGAGCGCCCACGGCACCAACGCGGCGAGTGCGGTCATGGCCGGCATGAAGGTCGTCGTCGTCGGCACCACGCCGACGGGTGACGTCGACGTCGACGACCTGCACGCCAAGATCGACGCGCATCGCGACGACCTCGCCGCGCTGATGGTCACCTACCCCAGCACCCACGGGGTGTTTGAGGAGACGATCAGCGACATCTGCGCCGCCGTGCACGAGGCCGGGGGACAGGTCTACGTCGACGGAGCCAACCTCAACGCGCTGGTCGGCCTGGCCAAGCCCGGCCACTTCGGCGCCGACGTCAGCCACCTCAACCTGCACAAGACGTTCTGCATCCCGCACGGCGGCGGTGGGCCCGGCGTCGGTCCGGTCGCGGCTCGGGCGCACCTCGCGCCCTACCTCCCGAACCACCCGCTCGACGCTGCTGCTGGTCCGGCGAGTGGACCCGGTCCGGTCAGCGCGGCGCCGTACGGCTCGGCGGGAATCCTGCCGATCAGCTGGGCCTACGTCCGACTGATGGGGGCCGACGGACTGACCCGCGCGACCCAGCTCGCGGTGCTGACGGCCAACTACGTCGCCAAGCGGCTCCAGCCGCACTACCCGGTGCTCTACACCGGGCGCGGCGGGCTGGTCGCGCACGAGTGCATCGTCGACCTGCGCGGCATCACCAAGGAGACGGGGGTCAGCGTCGACGACGTCGCGAAGCGGCTCATCGACTACGGCTTCCACGCGCCGACGATGAGCTTCCCCGTCGCGGGCACCCTCATGATCGAACCGACCGAGTCCGAGGACCTGGCCGAGCTCGATCGCTTCTGCGACGCGATGATCGCGATCCGCCAGGAGATCGACCTGGTAGCGAGCGGGCAGTGGCCGGCGGGCGACAACCCGCTTGCGGCGGCGCCGCACACCGCGGCGAGCGTCACCGGCGCAGAGTGGGCCCACCCCTACTCGCGGGCCACCGCTGCCTATCCCGGGCGGGTCCGCCCGGCGACGAAGTACTGGCCGCCGGTGCGTCGCATCGACGGGGCGTACGGCGACCGCAACCTGGTCTGCTCGTGCCCCCCGCCGGAGGCCTTCGCCGAGTCCGGCGACAGCTGACGGTCAGGCGGCGCTGACGGCACCGATGGGGAACCAGCGGCGACACGTCGGGCGGTGCGGAGCCACCACCTGGCGGTCGGGGAGGATCTCACCGGTGTCCTCGAAGAGCACGACGCCGTTGCACAGCAGGCTCCACCCCTGCTCGGGGTGGCGGGAGACGACCCGGGCAGCGTCGTGGTCGAGCGCTGAGGCCGAGGGGCAGGTCGGGCTGTGCTGGCACATCGTGGTGCTCCGGTGACTGGGGAGTGGATCTGCACTGTGTTCGTCGTCACAACAGTGTCGGTTCATAAGAGGCCGATGCCCATGGTCATTTCGGATGGTTGTGGACATTACTGACGTGATCACCCCTCCAGGCCGCCCCGCGACGTGGCAGGGCGGCCTGGCCGAGGTCGCCCGGCTGCACTGGAGCGGACCCGCCGATGGCGACCTGGCCGCGACCCTGGGCGGCTTCTTGGCCGAGCACGGCCTGAGCGGCCCCGTGGGGCAGGGGAGGGGCGACACGGCGGTGGCTCTGCTGCTCGGTGCGTCCGGCTGCGCCCATCTGGCCGGCCTCCCGGTCGGTGCCCCCTCGCCGGTGCCGGCCGTGCCGGAGGTCGTCGCGGTCGCCGTACGACGGACCGGCGCTGATGTCGACCGACGCGGGCCGGTGTCGACGGGGGAGTGGACGACCAGCTGGAGCGATGCCGAGCACGCGGCCGCGGTCTCGGCGGTCCGCGAGCAGATCGCACGTGGCAACTGCTATCAGGCCAACGTCGTGGGTCACCGGTCGGCCCCGCATCGCGCCGAGCCGAGCGACCTCGCGCGGGCCGTCGGAGGCATCGACGCGCGCTATGCGGGGGTGCTGACCGGCCCGGGCTGGGCTGTGGGGTGCGCCTCGCCGGAGCAGCTGGTGCGGGTCGACGGGACGCGGATCACCACCGTGCCCATCAAGGGCACCCGTCGCGTCGCGGAGGGCAGCCGCGCGGACCTGCTGGCGAGCGAGAAGGACCGCGCCGAGCACGTGATGATCGTCGACCTCGAGCGCAACGACCTCTCTCGCCTCGCGGTCCCGGGGAGCGTCGAGGTCGAGGAGCTCTACGCCGTCAGTGAGTGGGCCGGGCTGTGGCACGCCGCTTCGACCGTCTCCGCGCAGCTGCAGCCTGACGTCACGGTGCTCGACGTCCTGCGGGCGGTCGCTCCCGGGGGCTCGGTGACCGGTGCGCCGAAGCGGGCTGCGCTGTCCGTCCTGGCGGGGCTCGAGCCGGTCGGTCGCGGACCGGCGATGGGGGCCTTTGGCTTCTTGTGGCCCGAAGGTCTCGACCTGGGCCTGACGATCCGCACGGTCGCTGCCGATGCCGAGCGCGTGCACCTGTGGGCCGGCGGCGGGATCACCTGGGGGAGCGACCCCGAGCAGGAGGTTGACGAGGCGCACGCCAAGGCGGGTCCGGTCCTGCGGGCGCTGCAGGGCGGCTCCGCCTAGGTGCGTCCCTCGGTCTCCTGCGCTCGGGTGAGGGCCTCCGGCGCTGCCATCCAGGTAGCCCGCAGCACCGGCCAACCGGCCTGCTCATAGGCGTCGCAGACCGCCACGTCGTCGTCGACGACGACCGCGACGATCCGGTCCCTCGCCAGGCGGGCGAGCAGCTCGGGCTTGGCCAGCCGGGCCGGCCGGCGGTCCCGCGCGCCCCGCATCGACAACCGGCCCGCGGGCAGGTCGTGCTGAGCCAGCCAGGCCACCGTGTCCGCGCGGCAGCTCTCCGGTCGACCGGTGACGTAGACGACCTCGCAGTCGAGCGCGCTCTCGCGACACAGCGCCGCGCCCTGCTCCAAGAGCGGGTCGTGCACAGCAGCGGCGAAGAAGGCGTCCCAGTCCTTGGGGCGGCTCTCGACGTGGCGCAACCGGTGCCGCACGTCGGCGAGCACCCCGTCGATGTCGAACACCGCGAGTGGCGGTGCCGCTGCGTTGACCATGCCCGGAACGCTAGGGCAGGCAGGGCTGACCCGATCAGGGCGGACCCGATCGGGGCTCACCCGATCGGGACTGAACGGGTGCCCCGCGCGAGCCGATACCCCAGCATGCGCCCGGCCCGACTGTCCGCCCTCGTCCGCTCCGTCCTGCGTGGGGCGCTCGCGGTCAGTGTCGCTGCTGCCGCACTGCTCGCCGGGGCGGCCCCCGCTGCGGCAGCCCCGTCCGGCCCCGGCCTGTCAGCGCCGTGGAAGGGCGCCCTCACCGGCGCGTGGTCGCGTCCGGTCCCGCGCCTGCTCGCACCGGTACCTGCACCGGTGGTGGCCCCCGCTCCGGTGGTCGACCCCTTGACGTCGTACGCCGACCGGGTGCTGGCGCTCGTCAACGCCGAACGCGCCGCCGCGGGGCTGCCCGCGCTGCGTCGGTCGAGCTGCGCGACCGGCTTCGCGGTGACCTGGTCGCGGCGGATGGCCAGCACCGGCGACTTCGCGCACCAGTCGTTGACGCCGCTGATGCGCGATTGCGCCGCCAGGGGAGCGGGGGAGAACATCGCCTACGGCGCAAGCACGCCCGAGCGGGTCATGCAGATGTGGATGGCGTCCCCTGGGCACCGGGCCAACATCCTGCGGTCGTCCTATACCCACCTCGGCGTCGGCGCGGCCACGTCCAGCACGGGTGTCGTGTATGTGACACAGGACTTTCTCACTCTTTAGCTGCGTTCGTCCCTTTCTGCTCCTTTCGCCCAGGTCAGCGGTGGGTCATCATGGCCGCGTCACACGCCGTGGCACCCCAGGCCCAGCAAGGGAGCACGACATGCGCAACTCGTCCCGGAGCGCCGCACTGCGCGCCGTACCGATGTTCGCGGCTTTCGCCGACAAGGAGCTCGAGGCGGTCGCCAAGGTCATCGAGGTCGTCGACGTCAAGGCCGGTGAGGTCCTGGTCAAGCAGGGCGACCGCGGCCACGAGTTCTACGTCATCAGCGACGGCGTCGCTGACGTGGTGCGCGATGGCACGACGGTCGCGACGCTGAAGCCGGGGGACTTCTTCGGCGAGCTCGCCGTCCTGGACCCGCAGCCACGCACGGCCACCGTCGAGATGACCACTGAGGGCCAGGTGCTCATCCTGTCCGAGCGCGAGTTCTTCGGGATGCTGCAGTCGGCGCCCACGCTGTCGCGCAAGCTGCTCATCGGGCTGGCCCGTCGCCTGCACGACGACGGCTCTGTGACGGCCTGACGAGACCCGGCGGGCGTGCCCGGCGCGGGGAGCCCCTGCGCTGGGCTCTCTCCACGCGTTGACCACTAGTTGACATAGTGTCGATTATCGGCGGTACGCCGACAGGGGGTCAGCGCTCGGGTAAGCGCAGGAAGCGGACCGTGGGGCTGGTGAAGACCCGGCGGACGACGACCCGGCCCAGGCTGGGCGACGCGTCGACCATGTAGCCGTGGCCGAGGTAGATGCCGAGGTGACTCGCGGGCTTGCCGTAGACGACCACGTCGCCGCGGCGGACCTGCGCCAGCGGCACCGGCGTGGACAGCTTCTCGATGGCGGCCTTGCTGGTGGGCAGTGCCGGGCCGCCGGCGTGCTGCCAGGCGACCCGCACGAGGGACACGTCGTCCCAGTGCCGTGAGCCGGTCACCGTACGGGCGTTGCGGGCAGCCCGCTCGGCCAGGGCGTGCGGTACGCCGAGCTCGGGCGCGGGCAGTCCGCGCAGCGGCGTCACGGTCGCCGCGGCCGGAGTGACGCCGGGGCCGCCGTACGAGCCAGCTGGGCTGGCCGACGGGGCCGGTGTGGCGCTCTCGCGCGGGCGCGGCGGCACCGACGTTGCGGGGCTGGGCGTCGGGCCCGCCGCCGGGCTGGCGGAGGGGCTCGGGGGCGGCGGCGGAGGCGGAGGCGTCCAGGGCGTCACCGTCGGCATGCCCGCGCGCGGGACGCGGCCGTAGCGCACGACCGGCGCCTTGTAGAGGGGTCGCTCGACGACGCCCTTCTTGGACGAGGAGGCGTCGACCATCCGGCCGTCGCCGGCGTAGATGCCGACGTGGTTGACCGGGTTGCCGAAGAAGACCAGGTCACCGGGGAGCAGCTGCTCGCGCGGGATCGGCACGGTCCAGGCCAGCTGATCGCGCGACACGCGGGGGATGTCGTCGACTCCCCCGACTTCCCGCCAGATCCGCGAGGTCAGGCCGGAGCAATCCCAGGCGTCCGGCCCGTTGCCGCCCCACAGGTAGGCGTCGCCGACCTGCTGGCGAGCGATCTGGACGACATCCAGGCCCACGTCGCGGGTGGCCGCCCCGCCGGCTGCGGCCAGGAGCGTGCTCCCGAGCGCGGATGCCAGGATCAGTGCGCCGACGGGTCGCCAGACGGCGAGCGCACGAGAGCGCAGGGTCGTCTGCCGGCGGTGACGCACGAGATGTCCTCCTGGGACGTGTGGCCTGGGACGTGTGGCCTGGGACGTGTGGGACGCGTGGTGCTCCCCTGTCCTCGGCAGGACGGCCGTCCGACCTGAGACCGACTGCCTGATCTGTCCGGTTCAGCCGGCGCGCCGGTCCCGCAGCTCCGCCAGCTGCACGACGACTGCACCGCACGCCACGGCGGTCACCGCCGCCCCCGACACCGGGTGCAATCGCCCCCGGGCCGTGCCGGCAGCGACCGCGAGTGCGTCCACGCCATCGCTGAACAGCCCGGCCAGCAGCCAGAGCCGTGAGCTCGTGCCGTCACCGCTGCGCAGCGCGGTGAACGCACCGAGGCCCAGCGCGATCTCGCGGGCGCCCAGCATGCGCGTGCTCCAGGCCATCGTGGCGGCAGAGGCCGAGTCGACACCGAGCAGTCGTGGGAGCACGGTCGGCTGGGTGATCATGCTCACCCCCGCACCCGAGCGAGCGAGCGCGAGGTGCGCGGCCGTGACTCCAGCCAGGCGGGAGAGGACCCTGCTCTGCAGGGCAGAACCGGACGAAAGCCGCACGGCGGTCTCCTGACGACGGGCAGGTGGGGGTTGAGCCCTCGCGCCAGAGGGAATCCAACCGGCGCCCCGATCGTTGCACTGGTGACGCTGGAGCACCACACCGCCCCTGATCCGGAAGGCCCGCCATGAGTGACCGCGTACTGCGAGGGACCCGGCTCGGGTCCGTGAGCTACGAGAGCGACCGGCACACCGAGTTCGCGCCGCGGCTGCAGGCGGTCTACGACTGCCCCGAGGGTCACGTCACGCAGATGCCGTTCGCGGCCGAGGCCGACGTCCCCTCGCGCTGGGAGTGCAAGGCGTGCGGCGCGGCTGCACTGCTGCGCGATGGCGAGCAGCCCGAGGCCAAGCCCACCAAGCCCGCCCGCACCCACTGGGACATGCTGCTTGAGCGGCGCAGCGTCGCCGAGCTCGAAGAGGTGCTCAACGAGCGCCTCGCGGTCCTGCACGAGTACCAAGGCCGGGTGCGCGCGACCGAGAAGCAGCTGGCTAAGGAGAGCGCCGCGCGCGATCGCAAGAAGACCGCCTGAGCTCTCCCCCGCACCTCCCGCAGGGCCGCACCCGTCAGGGTGGCGGCCCTGACGGCTTTCCGGGGCCGGGCTCCTTGTCGATGACGTCCCCCTCGATGACCTCGCCCTCGATGGTCTGGTCGTCGTACGGCGAAGGGCGCGGGGCACCGTGAGCCGTCCGGGCGCGGGCCGCGCGGCCCAGCGCAGACCCGGCCAGGCCCACCACGCCGAGCCGGCTCGCAACCACGGTCGTCAGGAGCCGGCGCAGGACCGCTCGGCTCGGTGGCAGCAAGCAGAGCAGTCCGAGCAGGTCGCTCAGGAACCCGGGGGTGAGCAGCAGCGCTCCCCCGAACAGCACCAGCGCGCCGTCGGCGACCTCGCGGGCCGGCAGGCGGCGTGCCTCGAGCGCTCCCCGGAACGCGTTCCAGGCCCGGGCGCCTTCGCGGCGTAGCAGCCACGCGCCCAGCAGCGAGTCGGCGACGAGCAGCGCGATCGTCGGGAGGATGCCGATGCTCTGACCGACCTGGACGATGACGTAGAGCTCGGCGATCGGCACGAGGATGAACAGCACGAACAGCAGCACGGGCATCGGTCAGCCCTTCGTCGTACGGGCTGGTGGGCGGCGCAGGCCCCACAGGGTGACCCGCCAGAGCGCTTCGACCACGATCCGCTGGCTCATCTTCGACTCCCCCCGCTCGCGTTCGACGAAGGTGATCGGCACCTCGACGACGCGGTAGCCCAGGCGCCAGGTCTGCCAGGCCAGGTCGACCTGGAAGCAGTAGCCCTGCGAGGAGATGTCGGCGAGCGGCAGCCGGTCGAGCACCTCGCGCCGGTAGGCGCGGTAGCCGCCGGTGGCGTCCTTGAGCGGCAGCCTCAGCAGCAGCCGGGTGTAGAGGTTGCCGCCGCGCGAGAGCACCTCGCGCGAACGGGGCCAGTTGACGACCTCTCCCCCGGCGACGTAGCGGCTGCCCAGGACCAGGTCGGCGTGCTCGAGCGCCGCGAGCAGTCGGGGCAGCTGCTCGGGCGCGTGCGAGCCGTCGGCGTCCATCTCCACGACGACGTCGTAGCCGTGCTCGCGCGCCCAGCCGAAACCGGCGACGTAGGCCGCGCCCAGGCCGGCCTTGCCGGTGCGGTGCAGCACGTGCGCCCAGTCGTGCTCGGCGGCCAGGGCGTCAGCGATCGCGCCGGTGCCGTCAGGGCTCGCGTCGTCGACCACCAGCAGGTTCGCGCCGGGGACGGCAGCGTGCAGCCGCCCGGCGATGATCTCGAGGTTGTCGCGCTCGTTGTACGTCGGGACGACGACGAGCACCCGGTCGAGTGCGTTCTCGCTCACGCAGTCCGCCGGCCGAGGACGAGGCCGGCGAGGACAGCGGCAGCGGCGAGCAGCGACAGGACCAGCTCGGGCAGCGCGCCGACTCGGGTCGCCAGGGTCTGGTCGTCGCGCAGCGCGACGTGCTCGACGAGGACATCGCGGGTGAAGATCTCCGACCGTGCGCTGATCCGGCCGTCCGGGTCGATCACCGCGCTGAGGCCGCTGGTGGCGGCGACGAGCACCGACCGGCCGTGCTCGACCGCGCGCAGCTGGCCCATGGCCAGCTGCTGGTAGGTCTCGCCGCTGCGCCCGAAGGTGGCGTTGTTGGTCTGCACGACCAGCAGCCTGCCGCCTGCCCGAACCGCGTCGCGCACCAGGTCGTCGTAGGCGACCTCGAAGCAGATGACGTCACCGAGGCGGGCCGGACCGACGTCCAGCACCGGAGACAGGTCGCCTGCCGCGAAGTCGCTCGGCACCAGGTCGACCTTGGTGGTGATCTTGCGGACCAGGGAGCGGTAGGGGATGTACTCCCCGAACGGCACCGGGTGCTTCTTGACGTACATCTGCCCGGGCCCGGTGACCGGGTCCCACACGATGCCGGTGTTGCGCACCTTGTCGCCGGGTCCGTCGATGACCGCGCCGACCAGCACGGGGACGCCGATGTCGCGCACCGCAGCGGTGATGTCGGCGGCGGCCTGGGCGTCGGTGTAGGGATCGAGGTCGGAGGCGTTCTCCGGCCAGATCACCAGATCAGGTCGCTCGGCGCGTCCGGCGCGGACGGCCGCAGCGAGCTCGCGCGTCGCTTGCACGTGGTTGGCCAGCACGGCTGCTTGCTGGCTGAAGGCGTCGAGCCCGAGCCGCGGGACGTTGCCCTGCACGACAGCGATGGTCACCTGCTCCCCTGCGGTCGGCAGGGGCACAGCCGTGGCCAGGCCGACCGCACCGGCGGCGACCAGCAGCGACACCGGCAACGTGATCAGTGGCGCCCGGCGTACGACCAGGGTGGTGACGGCTGCCAGGGAGCCGCCGAGCAGCGCCACGGCCAGCGTGACCGCTGGCGCCCCGCCGAGTGCGGCCAGCGGGGTCAGCAGGCTGTCGCCCTGGCTGAAGGCGAGCCGGCCCCACGGAAAGCCGCCGAACGGCACCCGGTCGCGCGCGGCCTCCTCGAGCACCCACAGCGGGGCTGTCCACACACCCCAGCCCGGCAAGCGGCCGGCGAGCGCGAGCCCGGCGCCGAGCGGGGCGAAGAACAGCGCCTGCAGCAGCGCCAGCGCCAGCCACGCACCCGGCCCGGCGACCGCGCCCGACCAGGACAGCAGCGGGACGAACAGTGCGAGCCCACCGACCAGCCCGGTGAGGGCGGCCCGGCGGAGCCCGGCGCCGCGGCAGGCGAGCGTCAGCCCGGCGACCCCGACCGGGGCCAGCCACGTGACGTCGTACGGAGGGAAGGCAACGGTGAGCGCGAGTCCCGAGACGACGGCGAGGAACAATCGCCGGCCGAGGTCGGCGCGGCCCGGGCCTGCGGGCGGTTCCGTCGCCACCGCGTCCCGGGTCAGAGGGGGTGCGGTGGACGTCACCGGAACATTCTCGCGTACGCCGGCCGGTGCATCGGTGCGCGCTTTCGACAGGTGGGAGCTCGGCGAGCCTTCGGACCGACCCTGTGGCGACAGGCTGTCGCCGCAGAGCCGTTGTCTACTGGCTCGCCGAGCTCCCCACCCGGGATCTGGGTCCCCCTCTGACCGTCCGCGGAGTCGGGTCCGGCCGCGACGTCCTGGAGCTGGAACCCCCGTCGAGCAAGGAGTCGCGAGGACCCTTGGCCGGCAACGGGTTGCCCAGGAACGTCGAGGGCAGACCCGGGCCGTGGACGGCCTGTCTGTCGATGACGGCGGGAGACTAGCCCGGTGCCGCGCCCGGGTGTCAAGACCCCTCTGACCTGCGGTTTTGCCCATCACCGCAGGTCAGGCCCGGTGTGTCGCGACAGATGTTGTTCACCGCGAGTTCAGTCTTTCCGGGCGATGGGTCACTCCCGTCACAACAGTGCTCAGACAGACCGGGTCAGGCCCGTCCAGATCCGGCAGACCGGACACTCCGGCCCGGGCGTCGGTCGACCAGCCGACGACCCGCTCGTCGGGGGTCTGCACCACGAGCTCGCCCGGCACCGACCAGATCGCGAACGTCGCCGGCGACCCCGGCGCCAGCTCACCGACGTCCTCGCGGCCGCAAGCTCGCCACCCACCCCTCGTGTGGGCGGTGAAGGCCGCGCGGGCGGCCAGGCCGCTGCCCGCCGTGCGATGGCGTACGGCGGCACGCACGCCGCCCCACGGGTCGAGTGGCGTGACGGGCGCGTCCGAGCCGAGGGCCAGGGGCACGCCGGCCGCAGCGAGGGCGGCGTAGGGGTTCATGCCCGCCGCCCGCTCACGTCCCAGGCGCTGGGCGTACATCCCGTCGGAGCCGCCCCACCGCGCGTCGAAGGCGGGCTGCACGCTGGCGACGAGGCCGAGATCGGCCATCGTCGCGATCTGGGCAGGGGTGAGCATCTCGGCGTGCTCGATCCGGTGCCGCCGCCGGCGCAGCGCCTCGGGCCCGACCCGATCGGCCGCGCGGGTGTAGCCGGTCAGGACGGCCTCGAGGGCCGCGTCGCCGATCGCGTGGAAGCCCGCCTGCAGCTCCGCCTGCGTGCAGGCGACGACGTGGTCGGCGACTTGCTCGGCGCTGAGGTAGGCGAACCCGCTGGTGCCATCGTCGTCGTAGGGATGGCTCAGGCAGGCGGTGTGGCTGCCCAGGGCGCCGTCGGCGAACAGGTCACCGCCGGCCCCGGCCGCGCCGAGCTCACGGGCGCGCTCCACGCCGTCGAGCTCGCCCCAGTAGCCGATGCGGGTGACCAGGTGGTCTAGCGCGAGCAGGTCAAGGAAGTCCTGCTCCCCCGCGATCTTCGGGCCGCCGCACTCGTGCACGCAGGCGATCCCGAGCTCCAGCGCCCGGTCGAGGGTGGCTCGCTGCGCGGCTGCGCGCTGGCTCGCGGGCACAGCCTGCTGGGCGACCCGGCGTACCTCGTGGTGGGCGTCCTGGCGGACGAGCCCATCGGCCAGGAACCCCGTCATGACCCGCGCCCCTGGCGCGGCTGCCAGCAGCGCGCTGGAGGCCACCGCGGAGTGCACGTCGGTGCGCGCCAGGTAGACCACCCCGCCGTACGACGCGCGATCGAGCTCGGCGGCCGTGGGTGCCCGGCCCTCTGGCCAGCGGGTGTCATCCCAGCCGGTGCCGAGCACCACTCCCCCGCGGGCCTTGCGGGCGGCGTCCTCGACCCTGCTCAGCGCCACCGCCAGCGACGGCGCATCGGTCAGGTCGAGGCCCGTCAGCGCGAGCCCGGTGCTCGTCGCGTGCACGTGGGCGTCGACGAACGCCGGCGCCACCCACGCGTCCTCGAGCTCGACCGTGCGGTCGGCGCTCAGCGCCGCAGCCGCTTCGTCGCTGCCTACCCACGCGATCGTGTCGCCATCGACCAGCAGTGCCGTCGCATACGGATCGCTGGCGGCCCGCACCCGCCCACCCCGATACAGCGTCGTCGTCATCCCCCGATCCAACACCGGAGGTCACCCTGTCGCCGGGCCGAAGGCAGCGGTCGGCTGCAGGCGCCTCACTGTGGGGCCGAAGGCAGCGGTCGGCGGCAGGCGCCTCACTATGGGGCCGAAGGCAGCGGTCGGCTGCAGGCGCCTCACTGTGGGGCCGGAGGCAGCGGTCGGCTGCAGGCGCCTCAAGCGCCGAAGGCGCAGCGCCAAAGCCGATTGCTGCCGCAGGCCACCCAACCGCGGCGACACCGGCGAATCTTGCGTTACATCACCCTCAGGCGGGAGGTTGTCCCGCTACGCTAGGCAGATGACGACGACTCTCCCGGCCACGCTGCAGCCGCAGGACGTGCACGCCTCGCTCGCCCGCCACCTGCTCGTCGACGGGATGGACCTCGTGCTCGACCTCGAGGCCAGCCAGGGCTCGCGCCTGATCGACGCCGCGACCGGCACGTCCTACCTCGACCTGTTCACGTTCTTCGCCTCGAGCGCGCTCGGGATGAACCACCCCGCCCTGACGCAGGACCCGACCTTCCAGCGCGACCTGCTGGTCGCCGCGACGAACAAGCCGAGCAACTCCGACGTCTACACCGTCGCGATGGCCCGCTTCGTCGACACGTTCGCGCGGGTGCTCGGCGATCCGGCGCTGCCGCACCTGTTCTTCGTCGAGGGCGGGGCGCTCGCCGTCGAGAACGCGCTCAAGGTCGCCTTCGACTGGAAGAGCCGCTGGAACGAAGCCCACGGGATCGACCCGGCGCTCGGCACCAAGGTGCTGCACCTCGAGCACGCC
>JANPHZ010000271.1:0-1828 GCA_031424715.1 Frankiaceae bacterium | reverse complement strand
TCGAGGTGCTGACGGCGATGGCGTTCGCGACGTTCGCGGACGCACCGGTCGACGCTGCCGTGCTCGAGGTCGGGCTCGGGGGGCTCTGGGACGCCACCAACGTCGTGCAGGCGCAGACCTGCGTGATCACGCCCATCTCGCTCGACCACGTGCCGCTGCTCGGCAACACCGTGGGCGAGATCGCCGTCGAGAAGGCGGGCATCATCCACCCCGGCGCGCTCGTGGTGCTGGCCGCCCAACCGCCCGAGGCGGCTGCCGTGCTGCTGGCCAGGGCGGTCGAGGTCGGGGCCACGGTGGCTCGCGAGGGCCTGGAGTTCGGCGTGGTCCAGCAGCGGGCTGCGGTCGGCGGGCAGCTCGTCACGCTGCAAGGCCTGGCCGGGACCTACGACGAGATGTTCCTGCCGCTGTTCGGCGCGCACCAGGCGCAGAACGCCGCCTGCGCGGTCGCGGCGGTCGAGGCCTTCCTCGGCGGCGGCGAGTCACGCCAGATCGACCCCGACGCCGTACGCGAGGGGCTGCTCGACGCGCGCTCGCCCGGCCGGCTCGAGGTCGTGCGCACCTCACCCACGGTCGTCCTGGACGCCGGCCACAACCCGCACGGCATGGCGGCGACGGTGCGCGCGCTGGGGGAGTCGTTCTCGTTCACCCGCCTGGTCGGCGTCGTCGCCTGCCTGGCCGACAAGGACGTGCGCGGGATGCTCGAGGTCCTCGAGCCCGCGCTCACCAGCATCGTGGTGACGACCAACGCCTCCCCCCGCGCGCTGCCGGTCGATGACCTGCTGGCGTTGGCCGTCGAGGTCTTCGGGGAGGACCGGGTCAGCGCCGAGGACCGGCTCGACGACGCGCTCGATGTCGCCGTACAGCTCGCCGAGGAAGAGGCGGAGTACGGCGGCGCCGGTGTGCTCGTGACCGGCTCCGTGGTCACCGTCGGCGAAGCCCGCGTCCTGCTCACCCGCCGCTGACCGCCGGTAGGTTGGGGTCAACCCCACCCAGCACCACCCACCCAGCCACAGGAGCCGAACCCGCATGTCTGAGCGCACCCTCGTCCTCGTCAAGCCCGATGGCGTACGCCGGGGCCTCGCCGGCGAGGTCATCGGCCGGCTCGAGCGCAAGGGCCTGACCCTGGTCGCGATGCAGCTGCGCACGCTGGACCGCGCCACCGCCGAGGAGCACTACGGCGAGCACAAGGAGCGGCCTTTCTTCGGTGAGCTGGTCGACTTCATCACCGGCGGGCCGCTCGTCGCGCTCGTCGTCGAGGGCCCCAACGCCGTCGCCGGCACCCGCCGCCTGATGGGTGTCACCAACCCGGTCGAGGCCACCCCCGGCTCGATCCGCGGCGACTACGCGCTCGAGATCGGGCAGAACCTCGTGCACGGCAGCGACTCGCCCGAGTCGGCCACCCGCGAGATCGGGATCTTCTTCCCCGAGCTCTGAGCTCCGCGCCGCCCCCGCCGATAGGCTGCGGACACTCCCGACCGGAAGGCGCGCCGCAGCACTCATGTCGAGCAACTCGATGGCCTTCCTCGGCCGCGACATGGCGGTCGACCTCGGCACGGCCAACACGCTCGTCTACGTCCGGGGCCGCGGCGTCGTGCTCAACGAGCCGTCCGTCGTGGCGATCAACACCACGACCGGCGCGATCGTCGCGGTCGGCACCGAGGCCAAGCGGATGATCGGGCGTACGCCGGGCAACATCGTCGCGATCCGGCCGCTCAAGGACGGCGTCATCGCCGACTTCGACACGACCGAGCGGATGCTGCGCTACTTCATCCAGAAGGTGCACAAGCGCCGCCACTTCGCCAAGCCGCGCATCGTCATCTGCGTGCCG
>JANPHZ010000270.1:0-2106 GCA_031424715.1 Frankiaceae bacterium | reverse complement strand
AACGACAACCTCGCCGGGGCCACCGTCGCGGCCTTCGACCAGGCCACGGCGCAGCGCGTCGTGGGTACGCCGGGCGAGTTGGAGTCGATCCGGCTGGCAGCTAAGGACGGGGTCTCCCAGACCGAGCTGCGCGACCGCGTGCGCGGTGTCCTGCCCCCCGGCACCCAGGCGATCACCGGCGAGGAGGCCGCGAAGGAGTCTGCATCGTCTGTGAAGGAGGGGCTCGCGTTCTTCAATACGTTCCTGCTGGTCTTCGCCGGAGTGGCGCTGTTCGTGGGCGCGTTCTTGATCTTCAACACCTTCACGATCCTGGTCGCACAGCGTCAGCGCGAACTCGCCCTGCTGCGTGCGCTCGGCGCGAGCAGGGGGCAGGTCGTGCGCAGCGTTCTCGCCGAGGCGTTTGTGGTCGGCCTCATCGCGTCGGTGCTGGGCTTGGCGGCCGGCATCGGGATGGCGATCGGGCTGCAGGCCCTGATCCGGGCGGTGGGCGGAAGCCTGCCGCAGGGCTCACTGGTCATCGCGACCAGCACGGTGGTCGCCTGCTTCGTCGTCGGCATCCTCGTCACGGCGGTCGCGGCCCTGCTGCCGGCCCGCCGGGCCTCCAGCGTGCCGCCGGTCGCCGCGATGCGCGACGCGGTGACCGTCGAGCCGACGCTGCGTCGCGGCACGCTGATCGGTCTGGTCCTGCTGGCACTCGGCATCTCCGGCATCGCCCTGGGACTGCGCGGATCGCTGGCCGTCTTGGGCGGCGGAGCCCTGCTCTGCTTCCTCGCGGTCGCCGCGCTGAGCCCGCTGCTCTCCCGGCCTGCCGCGCGTGTGCTGGGCGCCCCGCTCGCCCGCAAGGTGCCTGGGCGACTGGGCCGGCTCAACGCGATGCGCAGCCCCCGGCGTACGGCGACGACGGCCGCCGCGCTCATGGTCGGCCTGGCGCTCGTCAGCACCGTCAGCATCCTCGGCGCCTCGGCCAAGGCCAGCATCGACAAGATCATCAAGGGTGCGGTCGGTGCCGATCTCGTGGTGCAGGAGACCGACGGCTTCGACGGCTTCCCTCCCGCGATCGGCCAGGCGGTCGCCGGTCTGGACGAGGTGCGCAGCGTCGACGTGCTCCGCTTCGATGCGGCTCGTGTCGGTGATCGCACGACGTTCATCACCGCGGTGCCCCCGCGCGCCGTCGGCACCACACTGACCCTGACTCGAGCGGCCGGCCGGCTCGCGCTCTCGCCCGGCGTGATCCTGGCCAGTGAGAGCGAGGCCAAGGCCCGCTCCCTGCAGCCGGGTGACACCGTCGCGGTGACGTACGGCAAGGGCGCCAAGGCGTCGGTCCGCCTCGGCGGTGTCTACGAGGACAACCAGCTGATCGGTCCCTACCTGTTCGACCAGGGTGCGGCCAAGAACTTCACCAGGCAGCTGGACGGGGTCCTGCTCGTGCGGTCGTCGTCCGGCACCTCGTTGGCTGAGCTGCGGGCCGCCGTCACGACGGCCATCAAGGACTACCCCACTGTCGAGGCGCAGACCGCCGACGACTTCGCCTCGGGAGTGGCCGACCAGATCGACGTGGTCACCAACATCATCAACGTGCTTCTCCTGCTGTCGATCGTGATCGCCGTGCTGGGCATCGTCAACACGCTCGCGCTGGCGGTCATCGAGCGCACCCGCGAGCTCGGGCTGCTCCGCGCCATCGGACTCGCCCGACGCCAGACCCGCCGGATGATCACGGTGGAGGCGGTCATCGTTGCGGTGTTCGGCGCGCTGCTGGGCATCGCGGTCGGGTCGGCCTTCGGTGTCACGCTGCAGCGTGCGCTTGCCGACGACGGCATCACCGAGCTGCGCTTCCCGGTGGCCCGACTCGTGGCCTTTGTCGTGGTCGCCGCCGTCGCAGGGGTTGTGGCCGCGCTGCTCCCGGCCCGGCGGGCGGCGCGGCTGGACGTCCTCGCTGCTGTCGCCAGCACCTGAGGCTCGACCAGTCCGCCCCCGTCGTACACACTGGGGAAACGGACGCACCACCGAGGAGGATCCTGTGAGCATCACCGACGACCCCGCAGTCGCCCACGCGAACGAGCTGGTCACCGCTGCGGTGACCGAGTCGGCAGAGGCCATGTCGGTGGG
>JANPHZ010000269.1:0-1836 GCA_031424715.1 Frankiaceae bacterium | reverse complement strand
CGACTCAGCGTTGCCGAGCTCGACAACGCCCGCACCCGTCACGAGCATCGGCGGCGGGTGGCCCGCGTTGGTCCAGCGCAGCAGGCCATCGGGGCCGAGCCGGGCGAGCACCGCCGTGGCGGTCACCCCCAGCGCGAGCCCCTCGACCGCTTCGTCAACCCGGTGGAGCACGTCCGCGGGCCCGCCCCCCGGCCAGCCGATCCCCCGCACCAGCCCGCGGATCTGACCCATCGCCGCGGCTGCCGCAGAGTCGTGGCCGACCACGTCACCGATGACCAGCGCGCTGTCACCGTCGACGTGGGCGAAGACGTCGTACCAGTCCCCACCCACCGCCATCGCCTGCTCCGCAGGGACGTAGCGCACCTCGATCGTGCAGCGGGCGACGTCCGGCGGGTCGCTGAGCAGGCTGCGCTGCAGCGCGGTGCTGTGCTCGCGCTCGCGCTCGATCAGCCGGGCCCGGTCGGCGGCCTGCGCGACCTGGGCGGCGAGCGCCCCCATCACCTCCAGGCCCGACGCGTCGAACTGGTGCGGCTGCGGCCAGGTGCAGGTCAGCGCGCCGATGAGGCGCTCACCGACGAGCAGCGGCAGGACCGCGACCGACCGCGTGCCCACCGCCCGCGCGACGGCCCGAAACGCCGGGAAGGCGTGCTCACCCTCGCTGTCCTCGACCAGCACGACCTTGCCGGTGCGCGCGGTGTAGGTGGTCGGCAGCGCGTCATCGAGCGGGAGGGTGGCGTAGGCCTGCGCCACGTCCTCTCCGAACGCGCTGGAGATCACCAGCGAGGCGGCGAGCCGGCTCTCGTCGACGAGGGCGATCGACACGCCCTCGGCCCCGAGCACGGTGAGCCCGTCGGTCACCAGCACGTCGGGGATCTCCCCCACCGACTGCACATTGCCCAGGCGCATCGCGACGGCCGCAAGCGACGCCGTACGCCGGGAGTCGTACTCCGCGCGGGCCTGGGCGAACAGCGCCCGCTCGGCCTCCAGTGCCGAGGCCCGCTCGTGCGCCTGCACGAGCGCCCACGACAGCGACACCCGCGCGGGCATGAGGTCGCCGAGCCCGCGCGGGGGGCCGCTCTCCTCGAGCAGCGGCGCGTGGGCGACGTCGAGCGCCGCGAGGCTCAGTGACAGCGCGACGGTCTCGAGCAGCTCGGCGGAGGCGAGTGGCACGCCCACCTTGCTGAACAGCACGACGGCAAACACCTCACCGCCCGGCAACGCACCGCCGAAGCCGACGGCCGAGGCGATGGCGTGCTCGCGGACGAAGTCCTGCGCCGGGATCAGCGGGCTGCCATCAGCCACCGGGACGTAGAAGATGCGGCAGCCGCCCTCGTTGGCCGGCAGCATCACGTCGTCCTCGGCGGCGGTCAGGGCGCGCACGTCGACCCCGAGCTGCTCGAGCAGCGCGGCGACCATGGGCAGCCGCGCGACGTGCGTCTCGTCGACGAGCGGCAGCACCTGGTGCCCCACCGAGCGGGTGCGATCGCTCCACGCAGGCTCGGTGCCGACGGTGCCGAGCAGCGTCAGGCAGGTCGGGTCGCCCGGCAGGTCCGGGCGCAGCGCGTCCGGCAGGTCGCTGGCGCGGGCGGTGCCGTACATCCGCACCAGCGCCGTCTGAGGCTGCCCGTCGTGCCCGACGAACGACTCGTGCAGCAGCGCGCAGACGCACTGCGCGAAGTCGGCGTACGTCGTCGCGTCCTTGCCGCACTCGCGCAGCGCGGCGACCAGGCGCACCATCGCGCCGAGCCCGAAGTCAGCGAGGTCGGCGTAGATGCGCACGCCGCCTCCTCAGGTTCGGCCCCGCGGCCGGTTGGCGGACGCTATCGCAGCGCCGCT
>JANPHZ010000268.1:0-2013 GCA_031424715.1 Frankiaceae bacterium | reverse complement strand
GGGCAGGGCCGTGGCGGCGAGGGCGAGCAGGGTGAGCAGGGTGAGCAGGGCGAAACGGCGCATACCGGCATCATCCACCCGGCCCACCGGCCCAGTGAACAGGGGTTAACTCAGGGCTTGAGGACCATGAGCAAGACGATGACCAGCCAGATCACCGCGACGGCGGCGGAGACGCCCAGCACGCGGCCGGCCTCCACGGTGGCAGGCTCACCCGCCTCCAGCCGAGCCACCGCGCGGCGCAGGTCGGGCGCGACGAGGGTCAGCAGCAGCGCAAAGGCGACGAGGAAGAGGGTCAGCGACGACGAGATCCAGAAGTCGCCGAACGAGAACCCGTCCTGGACGAGGCCCAGGCCGAGCACGGCGACGACGAGCGTCGCGCTCCCGTAGACGCGGGCCGTCCGCTGCAGGAACCGCACGACGGGAAGGCCGTCAGCCCCGGCCTTGATGAAGCGCGGGGCGGCGAGGGTCGCGAGCGTCAGCGGCCCGATCAGGAAGATGGCGGCGCTGATGTGCAGCCACAGCAAGATGTCCATGCCGGTCACGCTATCGGTCAGTCGAGGTCGCCGGCCTCCCGGCGCAGCGCCTCGAGGACGGCGACGAGGGTGGTGACCTGTTCGGCGGGCAGGCCGGGGCGGGTGAAGACGGCGGCGTTGAGGGCGTCGGTCGCCTTCAGCGCCACCCGCCGGCCCTCGTCGGTGATCTCAACGAGGGTCGCCCGACCGTCGGTCGGGTGCGGTCGTCGTACGACGAGATCCGCGGCCGCGAGGCGGTCGACGCCGTTGGTCACGCTGGTGGGGTGCACCTGCAGTCGCTCGCTCGCCTTCTTCAGCGGCAGCGCGCCCCGGCGGGAGAAGTGCAGCAGCATCAGCAGCTCGTAGCGCGCGAAGCTGAGGTGGAACTCGCGCAGCACCTCGTCGACGCGGGCCTGCAGGATCTGCTGGGCCCGCATGACGGAGGTCACCGCGGCCATGCCCTCGGCGGCGTCGGTCCAGCCGGCTGCCTCCCAGTTGGCCCGAGCGGCCGCGATGGGGTCGGTCACACGTTGCGGCGGTACTGACCGCCGACCTCGAAGAACGCCTCGCTGATCTGGCCCAGGGAGCAGTGCCGTACGGCGTCCATCAGCGCGGCGAAGACGTTGTCGCCGTGCATGGCCGCCTGCTGCAGGGCAGCGAGCGCCGCGGGAGCCTCCTGCCGGTGGGCCTCGTGAAAGGCGTGCAAGCGGTCCAGCTGGGACCGCTTCTCGGCCTCGGTGGCGCGCGCGAGCTCGACCGTCACGGGGGCCTCGTCGCGGTGCGGTGCGATGAAGGTGTTGACCCCGACGATCGGCAGCGACCCGTCGTGCTTGCGGTGCTCGTAGAGCATCGACTCGTCCTGGATGCGGCCGCGCTGGTAGCCGGTCTCCATCGCGCCGAGGACGCCGCCCCGTTCGGCGATCCGGTCGAACTCGGCGAGCACGGCCTCCTCGACGAGGTCGGTGAGCTCGTCGACGACATAGGAGCCCTGCAGCGGGTTCTCGTTCGCCGACAGACCCCACTCCTTGTCGATGACCATCTGGATCGCCAGCGCCCGGCGTACGGACTCCTCCGTGGGGGTCGTCACCGCCTCGTCGTAAGCGTTGGTGTGCAATGAGTTGGCGTTGTCGTAGAGCGCACACAACGCCTGCAGTGTGGTGCGGATGTCGTTGAACGCCATCTCCTGCGCGTGCAGGGACCGGCCAGACGTCTGCACGTGGTACTTCAGCTTCTGCGAGCGCTCGGAGGCGCCGTAGCGCTCCTTCATGGCGACCGCCCAGATCCGGCGGGCGACCCGGCCGATGACGGTGTACTCCGCGTCCATGCCGTTGCTGAAGAAGAAGGACAGGTTGGGGGCGAAGTCATCGATCGACATGCCGCGGGCGAGGTAGGCCTCGACGTAGGTGAAGCCGTTGGCGAGGGTGAACGCGAGCTGGCTGATGGGGTTGGCCCCGGCCTCGGCGATGTGGTAGCCGGAGATGCTCACGGAGTAGAAGTTGCG
>JANPHZ010000267.1:0-1935 GCA_031424715.1 Frankiaceae bacterium | reverse complement strand
CGAGAGCGTCGCCACGCGGATCACCCGGGCCGAGGGGCTGAACTGCACGTCCCCCGCTGGCTCAGGCGCGAGCAACGAGCACGAGAGCGACTAGCCCCTCCCGCACGTCACCCGAGGGCCTCGACCGCACCGGTCGGGGCCCTCGGGCTTTTCGCCGGTCAGCCCAGCGGATCGGCGTCGGCGTCGTACGACGCCAACAGGTCGTGCAGCGCACCGAAGACCCCCGCGCCAGCGGCCACCACGAGCTCGTGTGACGCCGGGCGCCCGTGCAGCCCCTCGACCCGCGCGCCCGCCTCCCGGGCGATCAGCCCGCCGGCGCACAGGTCCCACGGGGACAGGCCCTGCTCGTAGTAGGCATCGACCCGGCCCGCGGCGACCGAGCACAGGTCGAGCGCCCCGGCGCCCTCTCTGCGGATGTCGCGCACAGCCGGGACCAAGGCCGGCAGGATGCGGGCCTGTGCCGCTCGGCGGCGCGCGTCGTAGCCAAAGCCGGTCGCCACCAGCGCCTGCGCGAGGTCGTTCACGCGACTGCACCGCAGCGGCGCGCCGTCGAGCGTCGCGCCTGCGCCGAGAGCCGCCTGCCAGAGCTCCCCCCTCGTCGGGGCGAAGACCGCGCCGGCCACGGCGATCCCGTCGACCTCGACACCGACCGACACCGCCCAACCGGACAGTCCGTAGAGGTAGTTGACGGTGCCGTCGATCGGGTCGATGACCCAGCGCACGCCACTCGTCCCCTCATCGGCGGCCCCCTCTTCGCCGAGGATCCCGTCGTCCGGCCGAGCGCCCCTGATGCCGTCCACCAGCAGCTGCTCCACGGCCCGGTCGGCTGCCGTGACGGCGTCGGTGGGGCTCGACTTGGGGGCCAGCTGCTCGACGCCAGCCCGCATCTGCAGTGCCAGCTCGCCAGCCTCGCGGGCCAGGACGGTCGCCAGGTCGAGCAGGGCGAGGCGATCGGTGCCGGTGGCCATCGAGCCAGTCTGGCCCACCCGCTGTGGCCGACCCCACAGCAATGCAGTAGAACGGCATTCGGTCACGTCGTACCGCCCCCCTATCCCGGAGGACCCGTGGATCTCAGCTTCAGCGACTCAGACGAGGAGTTCCGTCGCGAGCTCCGCTCCTGGCTCGACACCAACCTGCCCCAGGAGATGCGCACCTCCGCCTTCTGGGAGGACAAGAGCGAGGACGAGCAGTTCCGGATCCGGCGTGAGTGGGAGGCCGGCAAGGCCAAGGCCGGGTTCGCGGGAATCCAGTGGCCCACGGAGTACGGCGGCCGCGGCGGCACCCCGGGAATGAAGGCGATCTACGACCAGGAGATGACCCTGGCCAACGCACCGACCACGGTCAACCCGCTGGGCCTGACCTTCCTCGCCCCGACGGTGATGTACCTCGGGACCGAGGAGCAGAAGAAGACGATCATCCCCGAGCTGCTGCACAACAAGACGATCTGGTGCCAGGGCTTCTCCGAGCCCGGTGCCGGCTCCGACCTCGCGGCCCTGCAGATGAAGGCCGAGCGCCAGGGCGAGGAGTACATCCTCAACGGCCAGAAGATCTGGACCACCAACGCGATGCACGGCGACAAGATCTTCACCCTCGCCCGCACCGGTCCGTCGGAGGGCAGCAAGCACGCCGGCATCTCGATGCTGCTCGTGGACATGAAGCAGAAGGGCGTCGAGGCCCGGCCGCTCAAGCAGATGAGCGGCGCCAGCGAGTTCGGTGAGGTCTTCTTCACCGACGCCACCTGCCCGGTCACCGAGGTCCTGGGCGGCGAGAACAACGGCTGGCAGACCGCGATGCTGCTGCTGTCGTTCGAACGCGGCTCCTCCGCGATCGGGCAGTACACCGAGTTCCGCAAGATGTGGGATGCGGTGGCCAAGGCCGCGGGCGACACCGACCGCGACGGTCGACCGGCGTCGCAGGACCCCGTCCTGCGCCAGA
>JANPHZ010000266.1:0-9687 GCA_031424715.1 Frankiaceae bacterium | reverse complement strand
GCGGTGATCACGGAGGGGAGGAAAGCGGGGGGCGGGAGGCCGGGGAGGCGAGGGGCTCGTCGTCCTGGCGCCAGAGTGACATTTGCCGCACCGTCTCGACAGGTAGCCCGACGCGGCACCGGGCAGACCAGCGGGGATGACCGCGACCCTGCTCGAGCCGCGCGCCCGCACCACCCCGCTCCCCCTGCTCGGCCACACGCCGGCGCTGGACGGCCTGCGCGGCGTCGCGCTCCTGCTGGTGCTCACCTACCACTTCACCGGCGCGAGCGGCCCGCTGCCCGGCGGCTGGGCCGGCGTCGACGTCTTCTTCGCCCTCAGCGGCTTCCTCATCACCGCGCTGCTGCTCGACGAGCACCGCGTGTACGGCCGGATCGACCTGCCGCGCTTCTACGCCCGCCGCGCGCTGCGGCTGCTGCCCGCGCTCTTCGCGATGCTCGCGGTCTGGGTCGTGCTGCTGCTGACGTTCCACGACACCACCTGGTTCGCCGCGACTCCGAGCGGCGACGGCTCGGGCGACCCCGTCGACATCAGCCGCGCGCTCGCGCAGGTCGGCCTCGTCCTGACCTACGGCGCCAACTGGCTCTACGCCCTCGGCAGCGGGGCCGCGCCGCTGGGGCACCTGTGGTCCCTCGCGGTCGAGGAGCAGTTCTACCTGCTGTGGCCGCTCGCGGTGCTGGCCCTTCTGGCGCTGCCGGCCGCGCGACGACGCTGGCCGGTGCTCCTGCTCATCGCCGTCAGCGCCGCCCTCCCGACCTTCCTGTACGACGGAGGGGCCGGCAAGAACCGCATCTACTTCGGCACCGACACGCGCGCGGTGGGGCTGCTGATCGGAGCTGCGGCGGCGCTTGCCTGGCACCACCGCCGCGGGCGCTACGCCCCAGCGCGGCTTCCCGCCGTACGGGCCTGGGTCGGCCTCGCCTTCCTCGCCGCGCTCGCCGTCACCCTCACCAACGTGCCGGCGAAGTTCACCCTTGCGCCGACGCTGCTCGGCCTCGCGGTCACGCAGGTCGTGACCTACGTCGTGGACCACCCCGGCAGCGCTCTGGCACGCGGACTCACCCCGCGCGCGCTGGTCTGGGTTGGGCAGCGCTCCTACGGCCTCTACCTGTGGCACTACCTCTGGGCGACCTGGACCCACCCGCTGCCCCTCAGCATCGGCCTGCCCCTCGGCGTCGCCGGGACGCTCGTCTGCGCCGTCGCGTCGTGGCGTCTGGTGGAGCGTCCGGCGTTGCGCTACGCCACTCGGCTGCGCAAGGGCCACGGCCCCAGCACGGTGACGCACGGACCGTGCCTACCTGCGCTCGAGAAGTGACCGACGTGAGCAAATTGGGTTGATGTGAGCGGTTACGTCACCCGATCGGGTGAATTGTTCCACGTGACCGCACCCTCAGGGCGCCCGCTGCGTTGACTGCCGCGTCCCGTTCGAAAAAGGCAACCTGTCGGCAACGGCAGCAAGCAAAGCCACCGGCCCCACGTGGGCATCGGAGCCGCCGATCAAGGGAGAACCCCATGAGCACGAACTTCTTCTCGATGCTGTCTGCCAAGTTCGCCGCTGCGAGCCTGGTCACCAAGGCACTCGCCGTCACCGCCGTCACCGCCACGGTCCTCGCCGGTGGCGGCGTCGCCGCCGCTGCCGGCTTCAGCCCCATCCCGGGCCCGAGCAGCACGGTCTCCCCGTCCGACGACGCCGACGACGACTCCGCTGAGGACAACGGCGACAGCGAGCCGGACGACTCCCCCGACAGCGCCGACGACAGCAGCGACGCGACCGACGAGGACGCCACCGAGGAGGAGGCAGCGGACGAGGGCGACGCCACCGACGACAGCGACGCGACCGACGACAGCGACGCCACCGACGACAGCGACGCGACCGACGAGGACGCCACCGACGACAGCGACGCCACCGACGAGGACGCCACCGACGAGGACGCCACCGACGACAGCGACGCCACCGACGAGGACGCCACCGACGACAGCGACGCCACCGACGAGGACGCCACCGACGACAGCCACTCCTCCCAGCCCACGGCCAGCGCCAGCGCCCGGGTCGGCAGCACCTCGGTGACGGTCAGCGCCCAGCGCTGAGCTCACGTCAGGTGGCTCGGCCCTGCCCCGCAGCAGCCCCTGACCGACAAGGCGATCCACCGTTGAAGCGGTCCCGGTCTCGACCGGGGCCGCTCTTCGTGGATTCCGCGTCCCGGCCGGGCGACGTCGCGAGCGGCTGTGATCGACTGCAGGGGTGCCGCAGCCGCTGAGCGCCGACGAGGCGGTCGCGCTGATCCGGCCCGGTGATCGGGTCTTCGTCGGCTCCGCCTGCGCCACGCCGACCGCGCTGCTCGCGGCCCTCAACCGTCGTACGCCGAAGATCCCCGGGGTCCGGCTCGTCCACTACCTCGGCGGCGATCCCGCACCGGGCTATCCGCAGGAGGTGGCGTTCGTCGGACGCGAGCTGCGCGGGCGGGTCGAGGCCGGCCAGATCGACTACGTGCCGGTGTCCTCCGCCGAGCTGCCCGGCCTGATCGCGAGCGGCCAGCACCGCGTCGACGTCGCGCTCATCCAGCTCTCCCCTCCCGACAGTGACGGGATGTGCAGCCTCGGCGTCTCCGTCGACGTCACCCTCGCGGCTGCGCTCGCCGCGCGCACCGTGCTCGCGGAGGTCAACCCGGCGATGCCGCGGACGGGCCCGGCCTCGCGGATCCCGCTCGACCGGCTCGACGCGACCGTCGACGTCGACACCCCGCTCGTCGAGTACGTCCACGAAAGCGTCACCGAGACCGCCGCCAACCAGATCGCGGCCTACGTGGCGCGGCTCGTCCCCGATGGCGCGACGCTGCAGGTCGGGCTCGGCCGGGTGCCGCACGACATGCTGCGCCACCTCACCGGCCGGCGCGACCTACGGGTGCACTCCGACGCCGTCACCGACAGCCTCGTCGACCTGCTCGACGCTGGGGTGCTGCGCGACGAGCCCGGTGCGGTCGTCGCCTCCATGGCGGTCGGCACCCGTCGCCTCTTCGACCGGCTCAGCGACCCGATCGTCGAGCTGCGCCCGATCGAGGCGGTCTGCGCCCCCGCCGTACTCGCCTCGCTCGAGCGCTTCGTCTCGGTCACCCAGGCCTTCGCCGTCGACCTCACCGGGCAGGTCTGCGCCGACGCCGACAACGGCGAGCTCTACGGCGGCGTCGCGGCGCAGCCGGTCATGCACGCGGCGGCCGCCCGCTCCCCCGGCGGCCGGGCCGTCGTCTGCCTGTCCACGCTGTACGACGACGGCAGTTCGCGGATCCGCGACACCCTGCTGCCCGGCGAGGCGGTGGCGATCCCGCGGGCGGACGTGCACTACGTGACGACGGAGTACGGCACGGCCTACCTGTTCGGCCGGAGCCTGCGGGACCGGGCTGTCGCCCTCATCGAGGTCGCGCACCCCGACCACCGGGCCGACCTGCTCGCCGCAGCGATCGCGCGGGGCCTCGTCCCCGAAGGCCAGCAGCTGCGCGAGGAGGGCGCCTACCCCACCGGGGCCGAGCGGGTCGTCACGCTCGCCGACGGGACAGAGGTCGAGCTCCGACCGGCCCGCACCGGTGACGCGGTGTCGCTGCAGGACCTCTTCTACCGGATGCCGCCTGAGGACGTGTACACCCGCTTCTTTCGGCACCTGACGAGCCTGCCGCTGTCGACGGCGGAGCACCTGACCAGCGTCTCCTTCGACGACGAAGTCACTTTCGTGGCAACGACCGGCGCGCAAGAAGCCGACCGGATCGTGGGCACGGCGTCGTACTACCTCGACCGCGATACGGGCGCGGCGGACGTCGCCTTCATGGTCGATCCTGCGGTGAAGGGCCAGGGACTGGGGCGCGCGCTGCAGGAGCGACTGCTGAGCTTCGCCGAGGAGGCGGGCGTGCGGGCCTTCCGCGCCGACGTGCTGTCCGAGAACGCCGCGATGCTGGCGCTCTTCCGCTCCAGCGGCCGGCCGATGCAGGCGCACACGAGTCGCGGCGTGACCGAGGTCGTGATGACGCTGCAGTGACGAGCGGTCAGCGCACCGTGGGCAGGAGCAGCTGCTGACCGGCCTGCAGACCGGAGCCGCGCAGGTCGTTGAGCCGCTTGATCTGCTCCACAACCGCCCGGGTGTCGTGGTCCGGCGCCAGCCGCTGGGCCACCGACCAGAGCGTGTCGCCCGGCAGCACCGTGGCCTGGGTCAGCGTCGGGCCGGTCTGGGTCACCGTCGCCGCCTGGCTCCCGGCCCGGCCGATCGACAGCACGGCGAACAGGACCAGGACGGCGAGGGCGGTGAGCAGCAGTCGGCCCCGGCGGGTGAGCCGCAGGGGCGTCGTCGCGCGCCGGGCGGTGGGGCTCGCACTCAGGGTCGGAGCGAACGCGGTGCGGGTGGCGGTGGCGGTCATGAGATCTCCTCGGGGTCGAACGGCTGTTCGATCGAACGTCTGAGCGAAGTTGTACCCCACCCCACCGACAAAAGCCAGGACACGCTCGAACAGGTGTTTGATTGTGACGCCCGATCCCGTTACCTTGCGTCACATCCGATCCACCCAGACCCACCCGGGGAGACACCATGGCCCGCGCGACCAGCAAGCCCACCGCCGCTCGCACGTCAGGAAGCACGACGGGCAGCAACGTGCGCGATCTCCCCGACGGTCCGCCGGATGAGACCGGCCTCACGCCGCGCCAGCGCAAGGTTCTCGAGGTCATCCGCGACTCGGTCGAGCGCCGCGGCTACCCCCCAACCGTCCGCGAGATCGGCGAGGCGGTCGGGCTGACCAGCACCAGCAGCGTCTCGCACCAGCTGATGACGCTGCAGAAGAAGGGGTTCCTGCGCAAGGACCCGAGTCGCCCGCGTGCGGTCGACGTACGCCTGCCGGGCGAGGCTGCCGCCGCGGCGCACGCCGCCGACGAGGCGCGCGAGACCGCTCAGGACGAGGCCGCCGAGCGCGCCGCCCACCCGCGACCGGCCTACGTCCCCGTGCTCGGACGGATCGCCGCCGGTGGTCCGATCCTGGCCGAGCAGGCCGTCGAGGAGGTCTTCCCGCTCCCCCGCGACCTGGTCGGGACAGGGACGCTGTTCCTGCTCAAGGTCGTCGGTGACTCGATGATCGACGCGGCCATCGCTGACGGCGACTGGGTCGTGGTCCGTCAGCAGCCCAACGCCGACAACGGCGACATCGTGGCCGCGATGATCGACGGCGAAGCCACGGTCAAGACCTTCAAGAAGCGCGACGGCCACGTCTGGCTGATGCCGCACAACCCCAACTACGCGCCCATCCCGGGCGACGAGGCCACCATCTTGGGCCGCGTCGTCACCGTGCTGCGCAAGGTCTGATCCGCTCGCTCGTACGCCGCCGCGCCGGCTTCTTTTCGCGCTGGCGTAACCCTGTCGGGCGGCGCAGCGATGACGGCTGTGACGGAACACCCCGAACGGAAGCGAGCCCCCGATGACCCTGCTCAGCCTGATCAGCGGCAAGCTCGCCGCGGCCGGCGTGACCACCAAGGTCGCCCTGGCCGGTACGGCGGCGGTGGCCACCTTCGGCGCGGCGGGAGTCGCCGGCGCCACCCTGCTCCCGGCGTCCTCCAGCTCCACCGGTTCGCTGAACGCCGTGAGCGCCAGCCCCTCGGCCAGCAGCCGCGACGACGAGCGCGGCATCGCAGCGGCGCTCGCCGCCGGCGCCGCCCACCGCTCCGCCACCGCCACCGCCGTGCTGGGCGGCAAGGACGACGACGACGATGACAGCGATGACAACACTGTCAAGACCTGCCCGTCCCACGCCCCCAAGGCCAGCGACGACAGCACGGACGAGCCCGAGGACAGCAACGACAGCGACGACAGCGACAGCGATGGCCGCGACCGCGTTGCCCGCGGCGACCACAACGGGGACGGCCACGGCGACGGCGGTCGCGGCCACGACGACGATGACAGCGACGACCGCGACGACGCCCTGACCGCGCAGGAGCGGGCCGCCCGTGACGCCGAGAAGGCCCGCGAGCGCGCCGAGGACAAGTCCGACGATGACGACGCCGATGATGCTCAGCGTGACAGCGACGACAGTGACGCGGAGGCGGACGACAGCGACGACCGCCGCGCCACGCCCCAGCCGCGGGCGACCGCCACGGACGACCGTGACGACAGCGATGACCGTGACGAGGACAACCGCGGTCACGGCTCCGACGACGACTGAGCCCCACCCGCAGGCTCGGTGCCCGCGCACTGAGCCCGCCCTAAGCATGATGGAGGACGGCCCGAACCCCCCCGGGCCGTCCTCCATCATGGCGTCGGCGGCCCGGCAGTGACCACCCCGATGGACGACGTCGTACGCGCCGCCCAGGCCGGACAGGCCTGGGCGCTTCGGCGTGTCTACGACGAGCTGGCACCGGCGGTCGTGGGCTACCTCCGGGCGCGCGGAGCCGCCGAGCCCGACGACCTCACCAGCGAGGTGTTCCTCAGCGTCTTCGCCCGGTTGCCGTCGCTGACCGGCGGCGCCGCGGGACTGCGGACGTTCACCTTCTCGGTCGCGCACGCGCGCCTGGTCGACGACCTGCGCCGACGCAGCCGCCGGCCCGAGCCGGTGGCCTATGACCCCGAAGGCGATGATCGTCGTACGCCGTCGTCGGAGGACGAAGCGCTGGTGCGACTGCAGACCGACCGGGTGCAGGCGCTCCTGGCCACGTTGGGCGCCGACCAACGCGACGTGCTGGCGCTGCGGATCCTCGGTGACCTCACCGTCGAGCAGGTCGCCGAGGCACTCGGCAAGAGCCCCGGCGCCGTGAAGCAGTTGCAGCGACGTGGGCTGCTCAGCCTGCGCACGGCGCTGGAGCAAGGCGATCACCCGTCGGGAGTAACCCTGTGAGCCCCACGAACGATGACGCAGGTGTGACCCGCCGCGAGTTCGATGACCGCACGGCCGAGGCCCTGCTGGCCGGCCGACCGGTCGCGGACGAGCCGGCCCTGTCGGCCCTGGTCGCGCAGATGCGCTCGCTCACCCCTGCTGAGGCGCCCGGGCCGAGCGCCGCGCTCGCCGAGCTCCTCGCCCATGGCCTGCCCGCGGCCCAGGTGGGCGCGGTCGCCGCCCGCACCGGCCCACGCCGCCGCGCCGTCAGCTGGGTGGTCGCCCGCCGCGCCGTCAGCTGGTCGCGGCCGCTGCAGGTCGGCCTCGGCGCCGCTGTGGTGACCGTCGCGCTGGCCGGTGGCGCGGCCGCCAACTCGCTGCCTCCTGTCGTGCAGACCGCCGTCGCCGACGTGGTGGAGGCCGTGACACCGCTCACCGTTCCCCGGCCCCAGCAGGCCGAGCCGGTGCTGCCCACGGGTGACCCGGTCCCCGCTCCGTCCGACTCGCCGGCCGACAGCGACGACTCCGAAGGCCGCTCGACCGAGCCACGCCGCTCCGACGACGACGACCGGGGTCGCTCCGACGACACCGAGGACCGCGACAGTCGGCGGGACTCGAGCGGCCGCGACACGAATGACGCGGATGACGCCGACGACCGTGACGACGCGAAGGACAACGAGGACGCCGGCCCGTCACCGCGGCCCAGTGTCAGCGAACGCGACGAGGACCGGTCCGGCTCGTCCGGCACCGGACGGGACTCCTCCGACGCCGACAACGACGCCGACCGCGACGCCGACCGCGACCCCGTGCCCACCCCGCGCCCCGAGGCGACGCCCGAGCCGGACGACGGCGACCGCAGCGGCTCGTCCAGCCGGACCAGCGGCAGTAACTCCACCGACGCCACCGACCTCGACGAGGTCGACGACCGCAGCTGAGCCGGCGGTCAGGCGGTCAGGCGATGGCGTACGGCGACAGCTCGGCCGCCAGGGACGGGCTGACCCGGGCCGACATCTCGGTCCCGGTCTCCAGGTGCTCCTCGCTGAGCACCTCACCCTCGGCGTGGACCCGCGACACCAGCGAGCCCTCGGCGTAGGGCAGCACGACGTGCACCAGCGTCTCGTTGTGCGGCACCTCGGTTTCGAGCACGTCGAGCAGCGCAGCCAGCCCTTCGCCGGTCTTGGCCGACACCAGCACGCAGTGCTTCTCCCGGCGCTGCAACCGGCCGAGCACGAGCGGGTCGGCGATGTCGGCCTTGTTGACGACGACGACCTCGGGGATGTCTCCGGCACCGAGGTCGGCGAAGACGGCACGTACGGCGGCGAGCTGCGACTCCGGATCGGGGTGCGCGCCATCGACGACGTGCAGGATCAGGTCGGCGAACTCGACCTCCTCCAGCGTCGAGCGGAACGCCTCGATCAGCTGGTGCGGCAGGTGGCGGACGAAACCGACCGTGTCGACGAGGGTGAAGTCGCGACCGGTGGGCGTCTGCGCCCGGCGTACGGTCGGATCGAGGGTGGCGAAGAGCGCGTTCTCCACCAGGACACCCGCGCCGGTGAGCCGGTTGAGCAACGACGACTTGCCCGCGTTGGTGTAGCCGGCGATGGCGACCGAGGGCACCTTGTGGCGCTCGCGCTCCTGGCGCTTGGTGTCGCGCGCTGTCTTCATCAGCTTGATCTCGGCGGCGAGCTTGGCCTTGCGGCTGCGGATCCGGCGCCGGTCGGTCTCGATCTTGGTCTCGCCGGGTCCGCGGGTGCCGACGCCGCCGCCGGAGCCACCCGCACCACCGCCCTGGCGCGACAGCGACTCACCCCAGCCGCGCAGCCGGGGCAGCATGTAGGTCATCTGGGCGAGCTCGACCTGCGCCTTGCCCTCGCGCGACGAGGCGTGCTGGGCGAAGATGTCGAGGATCAGCCAGGTGCGGTCGATGACCTTGACCTTGACGATCTCCTCGAGCTGGCGCAGCTGACCCGGTGAGAGCTCCCCGTCGCAGATGACGGTGTCGGCGCCCGTCTCGACGACCACATCGCGCAGCTGCTTGGCCTTGCCGGAGCCGACGAACGTGCCAGGGTCGGGCTTCTGACGCCGCTGGATGAGTCCGTCGAGCACCTCGGCGCCCGCGGTCTCGGCGAGCGCGGCGAGCTCGCGCATGGAGTTCTCGGCGTCGGTGACCGTGCCGGAGGTCCAGACCCCGATCAGGACGACGCGCTCGAGCCGCAGCGCGCGGTACTCGACCTCGGTGATGTCCTCGAGGTCGGTGCGCAGGCCAGGAACGCGGCGCAGTGCCTGGCGCTCCTCGAGATCGAGGCCCTCGCCCTCGACCTCGTGGAAGGCATCCGGGGTGAGCTCGTCGTCCAGGCGCACGGCCCCGTCGGCCTGGGGCGGCGTCGGTTCGGTGTGAGCAGAAGAGGTCGTCATCACCTCCAGGGTGGCACGGCTCGCGTCCGGTGTCGTCGGCGTTTAGCCCGCGCCCGTCGCGAGGGTGGCGCGCACGCCGGCCAGCGCAGCCGGCTCCGGGGCGCCGGCGTCAGCGCAGGCGGCCGCTGCCTGGTCGGCCAGCACCCGGGCCTCACCGCTGTCGCCACGGCGGAGGCACTCGCGGGCGCGGGCCGTCAGGGCCTGGGCGAGAACGAGGGGATCACCCGAGGCACCGGCCAGCTCGACGGCTCGGGCCAGCTCGCGGCCTGCCTCCTCCTCGCGACCCAGGGCAAGCAGCGCCTCCGCCAGCAGGCCCGTCGCCGCACCCTCGCCCGGCACCTGGCCCTGCTCGGCAAACAGCGCCTGCGCCTCGCGCAACGACTCGACGGCCTCGTCGGACCGGCCGGTCTGCGCGTGGATGCGGCCCAAGGTCAGGGCGCAA
>JANPHZ010000265.1:0-16370 GCA_031424715.1 Frankiaceae bacterium | reverse complement strand
ACCACCTCGTGGCCGGCTCCAAGGAGAGCCGGGTCGTCGCGACCGTCCGCCACCCGCAGGTGCTCATCACCGGTCACCCGTACGTCGACGTCTGGCAGGCCGTGAGGCCGGCTGCCGTCGGGATCGCCGCCTGGCCTGACGTCCCGCGGGGCACGCCGTGGAAGGACGGCGTCTGCGCTGCACTGGGGTGGGGCGAGTCCTGGCAGGGCTGGCAGCGGGTCCTGGCGGGCGTGCGCAGTTACGCCGACCTCGAGGTGCCGCTGTTGCGCGCCGTCGAGGAGCTCATCGACTTCGTCACTGAGCCCTGACCGGCGTGTCCGGGACAGGTCAGGGCAGGCTCCTCACCTAGGCTCGGCACCGGGTCGCTGCACCGCTCTCGGGGCAGCGGCTCGTGCCGTTCCGCCGTACAGAAATGGGCCCGTGACCGCACCGCTCACCGCTTCCGACGTGCCGGTGCACGCCCCTGCGCCGCTGCGCTCGTGGCAGCGCGCGGCCCTGGTCTCCTACCTGCGGCAGGCGCCGCGCGACTTCCTCGCCGTGGCGACGCCGGGCGCCGGGAAGACGACCTTCGCGCTGCGGATCGCGAGCGAACTGCTGTCGGCCGGGGTGGTCCAGAGCGTGACCGTCGTCGCGCCGACCGAGCACCTCAAGGCGCAGTGGGCCCTGGCCGCCGCGAAAGTGGGGTTGTCGCTCGACCCGACGTTCCGCAACGCGATGGGCGCCACCAGCGATGACTTCACCGGTGTCGTGGTGACCTACGCGCAGGTGGCGGCTCACCCTGCGCTGCACCGCGCCCGGACGACCCGTCGGCGCACCCTGGTGATCCTCGACGAGGTGCACCACGGCGGCGACGCCAAGTCGTGGGGCGACGCGGTCCGGGAGGCCTTCGAGCCCGCGACCCGGCGGCTCTGCCTGACGGGGACGCCGTTTCGCAGCGACACCAACCCCATCCCGTTCGTGCGCTACGAACGCGGGCCCGACGGCATCACCCGCAGCGCCGCTGACCACTCCTACGGCTACGCCGACGCGCTGCGCGACGGCGTCGTACGCCCCGTCCTGTTCCTGGCCTACAGCGGTACGGCGACCTGGCGGACCCGCGCCGGCGACGAGATCACCGCCACCCTCGGCGAGCCGATGACGGTCGACCAGACCGCGGCGGCCTGGCGCACCGCGCTCGATCCCCATGGCGACTGGATGCCAGCCGTCCTCGAGGCGGCCGACCGCCGGCTCTCGCAGGTCCGCACTGCCGGCATCCCCGACGCCGGAGCGATGGTCATCGCGACCGACCACAAGAGCGCCAAGCTGTACGCCGAGCTGCTGGCGGCCCAGACCGGCGAGCAGCCGGTGGTGGTGCTGTCCGACGACCCGACGGCCTCGGCCAAGATCGGCGCGTTCGAGGCCAGCCGCGACCGCTGGCTGGTGGCCGTCCGGATGGTCTCGGAGGGTGTCGACATCCCGCGCCTCGCCGTGGGGGTCTACGCGACGTCGGTGCAGACCCCGCTGTTCTTCGCGCAGGCCGTGGGGCGCTTCGTCCGGGGTCGGCGACCGGGGGAGACCGCCTCGGTGTTCCTGCCGTCCGTGCCGTCCCTGCTCGAGCTCGCGGGCCAGCTCGAGGCGCAGCGCGACCACGCGCTCGACGGTCCGGCCAAGGAGCAGTTCCTCGCCGACGAGCTCTTGGCGGCCGCCAACCGTGAGGTCGACGAGGGCGACGACGAGCCCGCCTTCACCGCGCTGCAGGCCTCCGCCCACCTCGACCGGGTCATCTACGACGGCGGGGAGTACGGCACCGGCGCCGCTCCCGGCAGCGACGAGGAGGAAGACTTCCTCGGCCTGCCCGGCCTGCTCGCTCCTGACCAGGTCGCCGTGCTGCTCCAGCAGCACCAGGCCAAGCAGCTCAAGGCCCGGTCCGCTGTGGCCGCCGCGCCCGTGGTCCCCGAGCCGGTCACGGCCTACCGGGTGCTGCAGGGACTGCGCAAGGAGCTCAACGGGCTGGTCGGTGCCTGGCACCACCGCACCGGCAAGCCGCACGGGTCGGTGCACGCCGAGCTGCGGTCGGCCTGCGGGGGACCGCCCAGTGCGCAAGCGTCCGCCGTCCAGCTCCAGGACCGCATCGACACGATCCGGCGATGGGCGCGCGACCGCGGTTAGTGGAAGTCCTCCATCAGCTGCCACACGAACGACAGCACCACACCGATCACCAGGACCACGCCGCCGATCACCCCGAGCAGCACCGACTGCATCGGGAGGGCGAAGCCGAGCAGCACGAAACCGACGATGAGCACACCCACGGCGATCCACGACGTGGTCTTGCTCGTGTGCTTGTCCGCCGCGCCGGGCGCTGTCGATGAGCTGGCCATCTCGGGTCCTCCTGGGTCACTGGTGCGGTCGCCAACGCTACCGGGCGCAGGGGCGCGCCACGCAGCCGGCCGGGAGCAGCAGACTGTCCCGGTGCAGCGCGAAGAGGTCACCGATCCGGCCGATCCCCGACTCGCCGACTACGTCGGCCTGACCGACGTCGTACGACGGGTCCGGCACGAACCCGAGGCCGGGTTCTTCCTGGCCGAGGGGCAGCTGGTCATGCGCCGCGCGGCCGTGGTCGGTTGCCGACCGCGCTCGCTGCTGCTCGCTCCCAACCGGGTCGACGACCTGCTCCCCGAGCTGGCGGCCCTGGACTGCCCGGTCTACGTCGCCTCACCCGAGGTCCTGCACGCGGTCACCGGCTTCCACGTGCACCGCGGGGCGCTCGGGTCGTTCGCACGCCCCGTCCTGCCGACGGCCGCGGAGCTCCTGGCCACGGCGCGGCGGGTGTTGGTGCTCGAGGAGGTCAACAGCCCCACCAACCTCGGGGCGATCTTCCGCAGCGCCGCGGGCCTCGGCATGGACGCGGTCCTGCTCAGCCCGACGTCGTGCGACCCGCTCTACCGACGGTCGGTCCGGGTGTCGATGGGCGAGGTGTTCTCGGTGCCCTACGCCTATCTGGAGCCGTGGCCGGCTGCCCTCGACGACGTGCGCGCGGCAGGCTTCCAGGTCCTCGCCCTGACGCCCGCCGCCGATGCCACCGCGCTGCAGGACGTGCAGCTCGCCCCCGCGGACCGCGCGGCGCTGCTGCTCGGTGCCGAGGGGCCTGGGCTGACCGTCGGTGCCTTTGCCGGCAGTGACCTGCGCGTGCGCATCCCGATGGCGGCCGGGGTCGACTCGCTCAACGTCGCGGCGGCAGCGGCCGTGGCGTGCTGGGCGATCGGCCGCCGGGCCTGACAGGATGCCGGGCATGAGAGCCGCCGCGATGGTCGTCCTGGTCCCCCTGCTCGCTCTGGCCGGCTGCGGCGGCAGCTCCGGGGGCGAGTCGTTGAGCGACAAGGACCGCTACCTCGCCCGCGCCGAGGCGATCTGCGCGGCAGCCAACACCGAGCTGGCCAAGGTGAAGAAGACCCAGCCGACGTCGACGGAGCTGCTGCCTGCCTTCGTCAAGGCGATCGTCGACGTGGGGCGGACCAACGTCACCCAACTCGAGGCGCTGACCCCGCCCGCGGCCGACAAGGCTGACCTGACCGCCAAGGTCATCACCCCGCTCAAGGAGCAGGTCGTGATCGGCGACGCCTACACCGCCAAGGTCGCCAAGGCCGTCAAGGACAAGGACCCGGCGCTGCTCGGGCTGATCAGCAGCCCGCCGACGCAGACCAAGGCAGACCTCGCCTTCATGCGCAGTTATGGCTTCACCGCCTGCGTCGAGGCGGCCGACACCGCCAACGCGTGACGATGAGCCGGCGGCGGTTTCTCGGTGCCCTCGGACTCAGCGGGGTGGGGGCAGGCCTGCTGGTCGGCCTGCGCTCTCTCGTCCGGGGTCCGGCGCCGCGCCCTGACGTGACATCCGGCACCGAACGCCACGTCGAGGCCTACGGCTCCGCGTCGCTGCAACGCGGCGAGTGGTGGGTTCCCCCGTCGTCGTACGCCGGACCGTTGCCGACCGTCGTGCTGGTGCACGGCGGCTTCTGGGGGCCGAGCTACGACCGGTCGCTGGAGGATGCCGTCGCGGCCGATCTGGCGGGTCGCGGGTTCCTGTGCTGGAACCTCGACTACCGCGCCGCGGACGAGCCATGGCCGGCGACCCTCACCGACGTGGCGGCGGGTTACGACCACCTCATCCGGGGCCGGTTCGCCGACCGGGTGGACCGGTCGCGGATAGCGGTCGTCGGGCACTCCGCCGGCGGGCACCTGGCACTGTGGCTGGCCTCGCGCCGGCGGGCCACGGGATTCACACCAGCCAAGGACGTGCCGCTACCCGCGCTCGTCGTGGCGCAGGCGCCCGTCGCTGCCCTGGCCCAGGCGTTCGCGCAGGGGCTGGGCAGGGGAGCGGTCGAGCGGTTGGTCGGAGGTTCACCCCAGCAGGTCCCCGACCGCTACGCCGCTGCCGATCCGATCGCGCTGCTGCCCACCGGGGTGCCGAGCGTGCTCGTGCACGGCACCGGTGACGACCTGGTGCCGATCAGCCAGAGCGAGGCCTACGTCGAGGCGGCCGGGCCGGGCAGCCGGCTCGACCGCTACGACGGCGGGCACTTCGAGCACCTCGACCCGGCGGCGGCGGCGGTCGACCAACTGCGTACGGCGCTCGCCGCCCTCTGACGACGACAGCAGCGGTGGGGACAGCAACGAGGCCCGGCCCCCAGGGGGGACCGGGCCTCGAAGGAAGGCGGTGAGGCTTAGAGCGCGCGAACGTTCTCGGCCTGCGGGCCCTTCTGGCCCTGCGTGATGTCGAACTCGACGCGCTGGTTCTCGTCGAGGGACTTGTAGCCGTCCGACTGGATCGCGCTGAAGTGGACGAACACGTCAGCACCGCCGCCGTCCTGGGCGATGAAGCCGAAGCCCTTCTCGGCGTTGAACCACTTCACAGAACCCTGAGCCATTGATCTATCTCCTTGTAAACAGGTCGAGCGCCGCACTCGCGGCTCTCGGGCTGCCGTCGTACATGTCCTCACTCGAAGGGTGGGACCGACTGACGCAGAACGCCGGCGATCACACTCCGCGGGCGTTCACAGAACGTGCGTGGGAAGCAAGCCGTGGTCAGCGTAGCGCGGAACCGCCCATCCGGACAGCATCGGCGAGCCGCGAGTGTCCACCGCGGGTAGTCTTCCCCTCGTGGTTCGACGGCTGTTGACGCTGCGCTGGCTGACCGGGTTGACCCTGGCGCTGGCTGGATCCGGCGTGATGCTGGCCCTTGGCCGCTGGCAGCTCAGCCGCGGCGAGGCGACCAACTCGCTGCAGAACTACGCCTACGCCGTCGAGTGGGCCCTGTTCGCGGCCTTCACGATGTTCTGCTTCTACCGCCTCGCCCGGGAGGCGGACCTCCCTCGCGACGACGCCCCGGCGCGGGTCGAAGACGCTGTCCTGGTGCCGCCCCGAGTCCCGGAGCCGCAGGAGAGCGATCCCGAGCTGGCGGCCTACAACGCTTACCTGGCCCGCCTCAACGAGCGCGGGTGAGGACGGATCTCGGTCGCTACCGCGTGATGGCGATCGTCACCGGCGTGGTGCTGCTCGTCGCGACCTTCGTGGCCATTCCGCTGACCTACGGCTTCGACCGACCGGCGTTCGGCAAGGTGGTCTGGACCGTGCACGGCTGGTTCTACCTTCTCTACCTGATGGCAGCGGTCCAGCTGGCCTTCCGCCGCCGCTGGCGGCTCCCGCGCACCGCCGTGGTGCTGCTCGCGGGAACCGTCCCGTTCCTGTCCTTCGTGATGGAGCGCCGGCTCATGGCCGAGGAGCGAGCGCGTCCTTCGCTGCCGTGACGACGCGGGCGCTGTCGCTCGCCGTCGTCACGCTGATCCGCAGGCCCTCGCCCGCGAAGGGGCGCACCAGCACACCGGATGCGTCGAAGACCTCTGCCACGCGGCCGGTGTCCGCGCCGAGGGGCAACCAGACGAAGTTGCCCTGGGCGGGCGGCACGTCGTAGCCCAGGTCGCGGAGCGCCTGGCGGAGCGGCTCGCGCTCGGCGGCGATCGAGCGCACCCGGGCCAGCAGCTCGTCTTCGGCGGCCAGACTGGCAAGCGCCGCGGCCTGCGCCGGAAGGGACACCGAGAACGGCACCTGGACCTGCCGCAGCGCGGCGGCGGTGTCCGGTGACCCGGTGAGGCAGTAGCCGACCCGCAGCCCGGCCAGGCCGTAGGCCTTGGAGAAGGTGCGCAGCACGCACAGGTTGGCGTGCTCGGCCAACAGTGTCCGGCCATCGACGGCCTCGGGGTCGTCGACGAACTCCGCGTAGGCCTCGTCGAGGACGACCAGCACCGTCGAGGGCACCGCGGCGAGGAAAGCCTCGACGTCGCTCTGGCGCAGGGCCGGCCCGGTGGGGTTGTTGGGCGAGCACAGGATCACCAGCCGGGTCCGGTCGGTCACCGCGGCGGCCATCGCGGGCAAGTCGTGCTCGTGGTCGACCAGCGGCACCTGGACGGGAACTGCACCGGCGATCTTCACCAGTCCTGGGTAGGCCTCGAAGGAGCGCCAGGCGTAGATGACCTCGTCGCCGGCGTCGCAGGCGATCTGGACGAGCTGCTGGACGAGCATCACCGAACCGCACCCGACAGCGACCTGCGCGGGGTCGACGCCGTGCTTGATCGCGAGCGCCTGAGTCAGCTCGACGACGGCTGGGTCGGGGTAGCGGTTGCCGTCGGCCACGGCCCGCGCGACGGCCTCGATGACGCTCGGCAGCAGCGAGAAGGGCGTCTCGTTGCTGGCCAGCCGCAGCAGGTCCTGGCCCGCCTGCGGCCGACGTCCCGGCTTGTACGCCGGAAGGCCGCGCAGCAGCGGCCGCAGTCGAGGCGTCATGCCCTGGACGGTACCGGTGAGGTCCGGCTCGGGAGCCCTACGCTGGTCCCGGTGACCAGCCAGCCGCGCGCCCTCCTGCTGGAGAGCGTCCACGACGACGCCGCCTTCGTCCTGCGCGACGCCGGATACGCCGTCGAGCGCTTACCCGGAGCCCTCACCGAGAGCGAACTGGTCGAGCGGCTGCCCGGCGTACAGCTCCTGGGGATCCGCTCCAACACCACGGTCACCCGGGCCGTCCTCGAGCAGGCCGACGCGCTGGTCGCGATCGGCGCGTTCTGCATCGGCACCAACCAGGTGGACCTGGCCGCGGCGACCGAGCGTGGGGTCGCCGTCTTCAACGCGCCCTTCTCCAACACCCGCAGCGTGGTCGAGCTGGCGCTGTCGGAGATCATCGCGCTGACCCGGCGGCTGACCGACAAGAACGCCGACATGCACGCCGGCCGCTGGGACAAGTCGGCCGTCGGCAGTCACGAGGTGCGCGGCCGCCGGCTCGGGATCGTGGGCTACGGCAACATCGGCAGCCAGCTGTCCGTGCTTGCCGAGTCGCTCGGCATGAGCGTCCTGTTCTACGACACCGCCGACAAGCTGGCCCTGGGCAACGCCCGCCGCTGCGGGACCCTCGAGGAGCTGCTCGGCCAGGCCGATGTCGTGTCGCTGCACGTGGACGGGCGGGCCGGCAACAGTGGGTTGTTCGGCGGTGAGCAGTTCGCACGGATGAGGCCCGGCAGCATCTTCCTCAACCTCTCGCGCGGGTTCGTCGTCGACCACCACGCGCTGCGCACCCACATCGAGAGCGGTCATCTGGCCGGGGCGGCCGTCGACGTCTTCCCCAGCGAGCCCAAGACCGCGGGCGAGGAGTTCGTCTCCGAGCTGCGGGGGCTGGCCAACGTGATCCTCACACCGCACGTGGGCGGGTCGACCGAGGAGGCCCAGCAGGACATCGGCAACTTCGTCGCCGGAAAGCTCCGTGACTACGCCGCCGCAGGCAGCACGTCGCTGAGCGTCAACCTGCCGCAGGTCACCTTGCCCCGGGTGCCGGGCACGACCCGCATCCTGCTGCTGCACACCAACACCCCTGGCGTGCTCGCGACCGTCAACGGCGTGCTGGCCGAGCACGGGCTCAACATCGAGGGGCAGATCCTCGGGACGAGCGGGCCCCTCGGCTACGTCGTCACCGACGTGGCCCCCCTCGACTCCGACGACATCGTGACGGCGTTGGGGGCTCTGCCCGAGACGGTGCGCCTGTGGGTGCTGCGGTGACCCTGCTCGCGGAGCTTCGTGCGGTCGTCGGCGACGAGCACGTCCTGGTCGACGCCGATCTGCGCGCGGGCTATGAGACCGACTGGACCGGCCGCTTCACCGGCACCGCACTGGCCGTTGTCCGGCCCCGTACGACGCAGGAGGTGGCCGAGGTCCTGCGCGCGTGTGGCGCGGCCGGGCAGCCCGTTGTGGTGCAGGGCGGCAACACCGGTCTGGTCGGCGGCGGCGTACCGGCCGGGGGTGAGGTGGTCCTCAGCCTCACCCGGCTCGCGGACCTCGGTCCGGTCGACTCGGCCGCCGCACAGGTCACGGTGGGAGCCGGGGTGACTCTGGCAGCCCTGCAGCAGCACGCCCGCGCGGCCGGGCTCGACTTCGGCGTCGACCTCGCGGCCCGCGACTCGGCAACGGTCGGCGGTCTGGTTGCGACCAATGCCGGTGGCATCCGGGTCCTGCGCTACGGCAGCATGCGCGCCCAGGTGGTCGGGGGAGAGGCCGTCCTCGCTGATGGCACGGTCCTGACCCGGCTCGGCGGGCTGGTCAAGGACAACACCGGCTATGACCTCGTGTCGCTGCTGTGCGGCAGCGAGGGCACCCTCGGTGTGCTCACCCAGCTGCGGCTGCTGCTCGTGCCGCGTGAGCGCGCGCGTGCGGTGGCGCTGCTGGCCCTGCCCGATGCGGCGACCGCCGTCGCTGCCCTGCCCGCGCTGCGCGCCGCGCTGCCCGACCTCGCTGCCGCCGAGCTCTTCCTGCCGGCCGGACTCGAGCTGGTCCGCGCCCACACCGGAGCGCCGCGCCCGTTCGCCCAGGAGCACGCCGCCTACCTCATCGTCGAGTGCGCCGGGGTGCAGGACCCGACCGACCGGTTGGTGGACGCGCTGTCAGCGGTCGAGGGGCTCTCCGACGCCACGATCGCGAGCGATGCGGGCGGCCAGCGCGCCCTGTGGGCCTACCGTGAGCAGCACACCGAGGCCATCAGCGCCGCGGGCGTGCCGGTCAAGCTGGACGTGTCGGTGCCGGTGTCGCGGCTCGCTGAGCTCATCGAGCGCTTGCCCGGCGTCGTACCCGCGCCGGCGCGGCTGATCGTCTTCGGCCACGTCAACGAGGGCAACCTGCACGTCAACGTCCTCGACGCGGGCGATCGCGCCGAGCACGTGACTGACGCGGTGCTGCGGCTGGTCGCCGAGCTCGGCGGCAGCATCAGCAGCGAGCACGGTGTCGGCCGGGCGAAGGTCGCTTGGCTCGGACTGTCCCGCTCGACCAGCGAGCTCGCCGCCATGCGGGCCGTCAAGACCGCCCTGGACCCGCACGGACTGCTCAACCCCGGGGTCCTCCTGCCGTGACAGGCCGCCCGCACGTCGTCGTCATCGGGTCAGGGTTCGGTGGCCTCTTCACCGCCAAGGCGCTGCGTCGAGCGCCGGTCGACGTCACGCTCATCTCGCGCACGACCTACCACCTGTTCCAGCCGCTGCTCTACCAGGTGGCCACCGGAATCCTCTCTGAGGGGGAGATCGCCCCGGCCACCCGAGAGGTCCTCCGTCGCCAGCGCAATGCCCGGGTGCTGCTGGGCGAGGTGACCGACATCGATCTCACGGCCCGCACCGTCACGTCCGTGGCCCCGAGCGGCACGACGGTCACGGCGTACGACCACCTGGTGGTGGCAGCCGGCGCGACCCAGTCCTACTTCGGTCACGACGAGTTCGCCGAGCACGCGCCCGGCATGAAGAGCATCGACGACGCCCTCGAGCTCAGGGGACGCATCTTCAGCGCCTTCGAGTACGCCGAACTGGCCACCGATCCTGCGGAGGTCGACCGGTGGCTGACCTTCGTGGTCGTCGGGGGTGGACCCACCGGTGTCGAGATGGCCGGGCAGATCTCCGAGCTGGCCCGGCGCGCCCTGCGCCGCAACTTCCGGGCCATCGACCCGGCCACGACCCGGGTGGTCCTGCTCGACGGGGCCGACGCCATCCTCGGCGGTTTCGGGGCGGACCTGTCCACCAAGGCCATGCGCCAGCTCAACCGGATCAAGGTCGACGTTCAGCTTGGCGCGCAGGTCGTCGGCCTCGACGCCGACGGCATCGACGTCCAGGACCGGAACGGGACGCGTCGGCGCATCGAGGCCGGATGCAAGATCTGGGCTGCCGGAGTGGCCGCGTCACCGTTGACGCAAACCCTGGCCGAGCAGTCCGGAGCAAGCCTGGACCGGGCCGGCCGCCTGCACGCGCAGCCCGACCTCAGCCTGCCCGGCCATCCCGAGGTGTTCGTCCTTGGTGATCTGCTCGCCGGGCAGCCAGGTGTAGCCCAGGTGGCGATCCAGGGAGCTCGCCACGCAGCGAGGCAGATCCGGCGCGGCGACGCGACGCGAAAGCCCTTCGCCTACAAGGACAAGGGCAGCATGGCGACGGTCTCGCGCTTCCACGCCGTGGTGAGTATCGGCCGCTTCCAGCTCGCCGGCTTCGTCGCGTGGCTGATGTGGCTGGCCCTGCACCTGTTCTACATCGTGGGTTTCAAGAGCCGGCTCACGACGCTCCTGCACTGGGCGGTGAGCTTTGGCGGTCGGGGCCGCTCGGAGCGCACGACCACGTGGCAGCAGGTCGCGGCCCGGCAGGCGCTGCAGCGGGGCTCGGACTAGCGCAGCCGGCGCTGGTGGCTCAGGAAGTCCCAGACGATGGCCTGGCCGTCGACGCCGTCGACCTGCTGGTTGGGCCACCGGTGGCCGAGCCGGGGGACGGCCACCAGACTCACCCGGGCGCCGGGCGCGCATCCCCGGAACTCGTCGACGGTGAAGCGGGTGCGCACCTCCCGGCGTACGGCGACGCACCCGGCGTGCCGGGCGAGGGTCAGCGCGGCTGTCGGCACGGGCGTCAGGGCCGTACGCAGGAAAGTGCTGTAGCGCTGGCCGGCGTACGGAACGGTCGTGTCCCGCAAGCCGTGCAGCAGCAGGGCGCTGCTCGGCCCGGTCGACAGGCAGCCGCTCTGCAGGGTCCCGCCGACCGAGGCCGCGGCGGCGAAGACGTCCGGTCGGGCGCAGACCGCCCGCAGCGCCATCATCCCGCCGTTGGAGAACCCGGCGAGGTAGACGCGGTCGCGGTCCACCGCCTGCACCGAGTCGACCAGGTCGACGACATGGGCGAGGAAGCCGACGTCGTCGATGCCGTCGCGGCTGCTCGTGTCGCAGCACGTCCCGGCGTTCCAGCTCTGGTTGAGCCCCTGCGGGTAGACGACGGCGACGCCCTCGTCGTCAGCGACGCGGTCGAGTCCGCTGCTCGCCTCCGCGGTGCCAGGGTCGAGGTAGAGGCCGTGCAGCACCATCAGCAGCGGCACCTCCTGCTGGCTGGGCAGCCGCGGGGGCACATAGAGGTCAGCCCGGCGCAGCGCACCGTCGTACGGCGTCGCGAGGACGATCGCCGCGCCCTGGCCGGTGCCGCTCACCCCTGGGGGAAGGGCCGTCGCCGTGCCGCTGGCGAGGGCCAAGCCGGCGAGCCCGAGAGCCAGCAGGGCACGCCAGCGCGCGCTCCGACGACCCCGCACAGCACACCCCCCTGGCGCCGCACCCCCCCGGCGCGTTGCCACGACCATTCGCCGCAGGGTCCTGAACTCCTGTCCGTGGGGATGATCATGCGTGACGGCGTCCTGTTTGACCGAATTTCCCGGCGCGCGGGTTACCGTGGGAGCAACCGCGGAGGGCGGCGCTGCGTCCCCTCTGGCAAGAACACCCCCTGACTCCGGAGCTGTGCCGTGCGCCCGTCCCTGCCCCTCACCTGCGCCGGTCTGACCGCGCTCGCCCTGCTGGCCACCGGGTGCACGACCCCTGAGGCCACCGTGCGGTCGATCGACGCGCCCGTCGCTCCCTCCGTGTCTGTGCCCGACGTGCTCGCGAGCCCGTCGGACCTGCCGCTGACGCCGACTCCGTCCGCGATCGCCTCGCCCACGCCGCCGCCCCGGCCGGTCTTTCGCTACGACGTTCCCGCGGCGCAGCGCCGGCTCGCCGAGCTGGCCTACTACGCCGGGCCGATCGACGGCCGTCCGGGCCCCGCGCTGCGCAGCGCCGTCATGGCCTTCCAGAAGGTCCAGGGCCTCGGCGCCGACGGCACCGTCGGCCCCCTGACCCTGAAGGCGCTCAGCGCCCCGCGCACTCCCGCGCTGCGCGGGAGCGCTCCGGCCGACCGGGTCGAGGTCGACCTGAGCCGGCAGGTGCTCTACGTCGTCAAGGGCGGGGGCATCGTGCGCATCCTGCCGGTCAGCTCCGGCAACGGCGCGACCTACGAGCAGAAGCGGGGCGGCACGGCCAAGGCCCTCACCCCGGTGGGCTACTACCGCATCGAGCGCCGCATCATCGGCGAGCGCAAGGCCGACCTGGGCACCCTCTACGACCCGCAGTACTTCTACCGCGGCTGGGCGATCCACGGCTCCAACAGCGTCCCCGCGCGACCGGCCAGCCACGGCTGCGTGCGCGTTACCCGGACCGACGCGAAGTACCTGCTCAAGGTGATGACGGTCGGCATGTCGGTCTACCTGTACGGCGGGACGCACACCTTCACCGCGGGCAGCTCGGCGCCGGGCACCGACAACCCGACGGGCGACACCCCGGCCGACACTGCAACCGACCCGACTCCCAGCCCCAGCTCCACCCGCCCACCCATGACGGCCTCGCCATCCCCGACCGCCTCGGCCGGGCCGTCGGGGTCGGCGGGCGGGACGCCCAGCCCGTCACCGTCTCCCTCGCGCTGAGCCGAGCCGTGCCCGCATCCCGGTAGCGTGACGCGGCACGCGCAAAGCCTGAGGGGGGACGTTTGGCCGCCGAGCTGAGCCGGTCGTCACCGGGGGCAGCTGACGCTGACGAGGTCAAGCTCCTGCGGGCCGCCGTCGAAGGCGGGTTGGACGGCATGGTCGTCGTCTCCCGCGACGGTCGCATGATCGCGTCCAACCACCAGTTCGAGCAGATGTGGCCGATCCCGCGCGACATCATCGAGTCCGGCTCCGATGACGCGGCGCTGCAGTCGGTCCTGGACAAGCTGATCGCCCCGCAGGCCTTCCTCCAGCGGGTGCGCGACCTCTACACGCAGACGGACGGGACCTCTCGTGACGAGCTGCTTCTGCGCGACGGCCGGGTCTTCGACCGGTTCGGGTCTGCGCTGCGCGATGACACGGGTGCCTACATCGGTTGGGCGTGGTACTTCCGTGATGTCACGCCCGAACGAGCCCTGGCACGGGCCGCCTTCGAGGCCAGCGAGCGGTTTGCTGCCCTCGCCCGCACCCTGCAGGAGAGCCTGCTCCCGCCGCACCTGCCCGATGTGCCCGGCATCGAGGTCGCTGCACGTCACCTCCCGGCTGGCAGCGGGGGCGAGCTGGTCGGCGACTTCTACGACGTCTTTCAGACGGGCAAGGCCACGTGGGGCGTGGTCATGGGTGATGTGTGCGGCAAGGGCGTCGAAGCCGCCAAGGTCACTGCGCTCGCGCGTTACACGATCCGAGCCGCGGCCATCCAGCACCGCTCTCCCAAAGCTGTCCTGCTCCTGCTGAACCAGGCGATGCGAGCGCAGGAGCCCGACGCGGAGCGCTTCCTGACGGCGGCCTACTGCACCCTCCACCAGCGCCGCGGTGTGGTCTCGGTCCGCATCGGCGCCGGCGGCCACCCCCCTGCCCTCGTACGCCGAGCAGGTGGCGGCGTGGAGGTCATCGACGCCCGCGGTCTGATCATCGGGGTCTTCGACGCACCGACCTTTGTCGATCGCCGCGTGGATCTGCGGCCCGGGGATGCTCTCGTGCTTTACACCGATGGGGTTCTCGAGGCCCGTCGGGACGGGGAGCAGTACGGCGATGAGCGGCTGCGCGCACTGCTCGCGTCGTGCGTGGAGGTCACCGCGTCGCAGATCGCCCAACGCATCGAGACGGACGTCTTGGACTTCGGGGGCGCCTCTCCGGCGGACGACACCGCTGTCCTGGTGATCCGGGTTCCGGAGCTCGCGCCGACCGACTAGCGAGGGGGATCGAGGAACCCGAAACGGCGGCCGGCCGAGCCCTTCGGGGCTCGGCCGGTCCTGGTCTCCGAAGAGATCGCACTGGTGCGGTTGGGGGGAGTTGAACCCCCACGTCCTTTCGGACACAACGACCTCAACGTTGCGCGTCTGCCATTCCGCCACAACCGCGTGTGGAAGCCCTCGCGGGCAGGGGCCACTATAGCGAGAAGCGGCCCGGGCCCGGCCGCCCCCAACCACGTGGAGGAGTGGACCGTGCCGGTGGAGGACGAGGTCGTCGAGCTGTGCCGGGACCTGATCCGCTTCGAGAGCGTCAACGACGGCACCGGGTCGGGCGAGGGGGAGCGCGGCGCGGCGGAGTACGTCGCCGGCAAGCTCGCCGAGGTGGGCCTGGAAGCGCAGGTCTTCGAGAGCGCTCCCCGTCGTACGTCCGTGGTGGCCCGGATGGAGGGCACCGACAGCAGCCGGCCGCCACTCCTCATCCACGGCCACCTCGACGTGGTTCCCGCGGAGCGCAAGGAGTGGACCTACGACCCCTTCGCGGGGGAGATCGCGGACGGCTGCCTGTGGGGGCGCGGCGCGGTCGACATGAAGGACATGGACGCGATGGTCCTGGCGATGGTGCGCGACCGGATGCGCACGGGTCGCAAGCCACCGCGCGATGTCGTGCTGGCGTTCGTCGCCGACGAGGAGGCAGGCGGGGTCTTCGGCGCCCAGTGGCTGGTGGAGAACCAGCCCGACCTGTTCGCCGACTGCACCGAGGGCATCAGCGAGGTCGGTGGCTTCTCGCTGACCGTCGACGACGACGTGCGGCTCTACCTGATCGAGACTGCCCAGAAGGGGATGGCCTGGATGCGGTTGACCGCGACCGGGACCGCCGGGCACGGCAGCATGATCAACGACGACAACGCCGTGACGGCGCTGTGCGAGGCCGTGGCCCGACTGGGTCGCTACCAGTTTCCCATCCACGTCACCAAGACGGTCCGCAGCTTCCTGGGTGAGGTCAGCGACGCCTTCGGCATCGAGCTCGACCCGGGTGACATGGAGGCGACGGTCGCCAAGCTCGGTCCGCTGGCCCGCATCGTCGGCGCGACGCTGCGCAACACCGCCAACCCGACGATGCTCGACGCCGGCTACAAGCACAACGTCATCCCTGGTCGCGCGCACGCCATGGTCGATGGCCGCTTCCTGCCCGGCTTCGAGAAGGAGTGGGAGGCCGAGCTGGACGAGGTGCTCGGCGCCGGGATCACCCGGGAGTACGTCCACTACGACATCGCCCTCGAGACCGAGTTCGAGGGCGCCCTCGTCGACGCCATGTGCAACGCCCTCAAGGCCGAGGACCCCGGCGCGCGACCGGTGCCCTACACACTGAGCGGCGGCACGGACGCCAAATCCTTCAGCCGCCTGGGGATCCGCGGCTTCGGCTTCTCGCCGTTGCGGCTACCGGCCGACCTCGACTTCTCCGGCATGTTCCACGGCGTGGACGAGCGGGTGCCGCTGGACAGCCTTCACTTCGGGACCCGGGTGCTGGACCGCTTCCTCGACGGGGCCTGAGCGCCATGACGCTCTTCGTGCTCGGGGGCGCCCAGACCGACTTCGCCCGCAACATCGCGCGAGAAGGGTTGGACGTCAGTGACCTGGTCGCAGAGATCGTCGCCGCCACCCTGGCCAACGCCGCGATGGACGCCAGCAGCGTCCAGACCGTGCATGTCGGCAACGCCTTCGGTCAGCTGTTCAACGGTCAAGGTCATCTCGGTGCGATGCCGGCGACGGTGGAGCCTGCGCTGTGGGGTGTCCCGGCAGCCCGGCACGAGGGCGCCTGCGCCTCGGGTGGCCTGGCCATCCTGGCTGCCGGGGCGGAGATCGAGGCCGGTCGCTACGACGTCGCGCTCGTGCTCGGCGTCGAGCAGGAGCGCAACGTCCCGGGTGACACAGCGTCCCGCCTGCTGAACGCCGCGGCGTGGGCCGGTCACGAGGACGTCGACGCTGACTTCATCTGGCCACACCAGTTCGCCCTGCTGGCGCAGGAGTACGACCGCCGCTACGGCCTGGACCCGGCCCACCTTGCCGCCATCGGGGAGCTCAACCACCGCAACGCCAAGGACAACCCCAACGCCCAGACGCGGTCGTGGTCGGTCACCGAGTTCGGGGTGGATGACCGAACCAACCCGGTCGTCGCCGGGATGCTTCGGCGGACCGACTGCTCCCAGATCACCGACGGCGCAGCCGGGCTTGTCCTGGCGGGGGAGCGCTTCGCGGCCCAGTGGGCAGCGCGTCACGGGCGCTCGCTGGACAGCGTGCCCCGCATCCAGGGCTGGGGGC
>JANPHZ010000264.1:0-5430 GCA_031424715.1 Frankiaceae bacterium | reverse complement strand
CGGGCACCGGGATGCGCAGACCACCGAGGTCGATCCGGGCCAGCTCGTCCTCAGGGGCGTCCGTGACGTCCCACGGACCCTGCGGGTGGGAGACCTGCTCGCCCAGGGCCTCCTCGGCCGCCAGCCGGGCGTCGATCTCGGCCAGCAGCTCGGCGTCCTCGAGCTCCTGGTCCTCCGGGCTCAGCGCGTAGTCGGCCAGGTCGTCCAGCTCATCGGCCTCGCTGCGCTTCTTGCGTCCGAACACGTCAACCGCCTTCTGCTGCTCCGGCGCCGCGGCTCCCGGTGGAGCCGTGCCCGCCCGTTCCTCGCGTCGAGTCGGGCAGCTGCCCGCTCTCGCGCCACTGCACCTGCTCGACCTGCTGCACCACGAGCTGCGCGATGCGATCCAGGCGGTTCAGCCGGACCGCGTCGCGCAGGTCGTGGTTGATGAGCACGACCTTGATCTCACCTCGATAACCCGCATCGATGGTGCCAGGGGCGTTGACGACGCTCACGCCCTGGTGGGCCGCCAGCCCCGACCGCGGGTGGACGAACGCCGCGTAGCCGTCGGGCAGCGCCACCGCGATCCCCGTCGGCACCAGGGCCCGCTCCCCGGGCGCGAGCTCGACGTCCACGGTCGTCACGAGGTCGCAGCCCGCGTCACCCGGGTGGGCGTACGCCGGGAGCGGCACGGCCGGATCGAGCCGGGTGACCAGCACCTCGAGCACCCGACCTCCTGCCACTGGTCCACCAGACGTCCACCGCCCACCGCGGCGGGCCCGACGCTACCGCCGTACGGTGCTCCTACCGAGCGCGAGGAGCAGCAGTGGGCAGGTCAGTCGTCATCACCGGCGCCAACAGCGGCATCGGCCTGGTTACCGCGCTGGAGCTCGCGGGCGCCGGCTACGACGTCATCGGCACAGTCCGCAGCCCAGCGAAGGCGGAGGTCCTCCAGCGCGCAGCCGAGGAGGCCGGTGCTCCCGTGCGCGCGGTGGTGCTCGACGTCGATGACGCCGCCTCGACCGAGGCCGGGTTCGCGCAGGTGGCCGACCTGACCGACGGCGGGCCGTGGGCCGTCGTCAACAACGCGGGCTACGCCCAGGCCGGGGCGATCGAGGACATCAGCGACGAGCAGGTGCGCGCGCAGCTCGAGACCAACCTCCTCGCTCCGGCACGCATCGCCCGGCTGGTCCTGCCGGGGATGCGCGAGCGGGGGGACGGCCGGATCGTCAACGTCAGCTCGGTCGCCGGGCGCCTGTCCACCCCGCTGATGGGGTGGTACTGCGCCAGCAAACACGCCCTCGAAGCGATGACCGACGCCCTGCGCATGGAGGTCGAGGCCGACGGCGTCCGGGTCGTCCTCGTCGAGCCGGGGATGTTCGGCACCGACATCTGGTCGGCCGCGCGCGCCTCCGGGCTCCCCGAGCCCACCCACCCCCGCTACGCGGCGGCCTACGCCCGCTCGGACGCCCTGAGCGCGCAGTCGCGCCGGCTCCCCGACCCGGTCTGGGTCGCCCGCACGATCCGCCTGGCGCTGTCCAACCCGGTGCCCCTGGCGCGCTACGTCGTCGGCGCCGATGCCGTCGGCGGCATCCTCGCCGAGACCGTGCTGCCGACCGCCCTCACCGACTACGTCAAGTCGGTCGCGACCGGCCTGCGCCGACTGCCTGTCCCGTTCCTACGATGACCGAACCGACCCCACCGAGCGACCCGTCGTACGACGAACGGCTCGTCGTGCCGCTGGGCTGGTGGTTCGGCGCGCTCGGGATCTCGCTGCTCCTGGCCGCGCAGATCCACGGCGGAGCGCCGGGCCTGCAAGCGGTCCTGCCCTACGCGATCGGGCTTCCGCTGACGGTCGTGCTGCTCCTCGCCGGCTCGCGCGGGCGCATCCGGGTGGCCGAGGACGTCCTGCGCGTGCCGGGCGCTCGCATCGGCCTGCACCACCTCGGTGAGGTCGTCGTCCTGGACCGGCGGGCGATGCGCCAGCAGACCGGTCCGATGGCTGACCGGTACGCCTTCGTCGTCAGCCGCCCCTGGCTGCGCACCGCCGTCCGCGCGAGCCTCATCGACCCGGACGACGACACCCCCTACTGGGTCATCGGGAGCCGTCGCGCCGATCAGCTCGCGGCGGCGTTGCGCGCTGCGGGCGCCGGCGCGCCGCGATAGGTTGCCGCCGCTGTGCGCGGGGCAGGACCAGCGTCACGTGCGCGAGCGGACGTCGAAGCTGGGGAGGACGCGTGGCCGGTGCTGTCGGCAAGCTGGGCTGGAAGGTGCTGGGGGTGTCCTCAGGCCTCGTGGCCGTGCGGGTGAGCCGCAAGGCGCTGGAGTCAGCCTGGCGGCGCACCCATCAGGGGGCAGACCCGCCACGCAACCCGGCGGCGCCCGGCACGACCTGGCCCGAGGCGCTCGGCTGGGCCGTCGCCAGCGGCGTGGTCGTCGCGAGCGCCCGGCTGCTGGCCAACCGCGGCGCCGCCAAGGCGTGGCAGAAGTCGACCGGAGCCCTGCCGCCGGGGCTCGAGAAGGTCGGCGCCTGACCCGTGGAACGCCCCGCTGAGGTGACCCCGCTGGCGCGGGTTCGTCCGCCCCGACGCCCCCGCAGCACCGGCCCGCGGCTCGCGGAAGACCTCGATGCCCTGCTCGGAGCGCACCTGCGGCGCGGGCTGCTGGGCACTGTCCTCGCCGGCCGGCAGGCCAAGGTGGTGCTGCAGACCACGGGTGGTGGCAGCTGGACCGTGACCATCGGCAAGGGACGCGGCCGGGCCCATCGTGGGAGCGTCCCGCACCCGGAGCTGATCGTCCGTGCACCCGCAGCCGTCCTCGCCGACGTCGTGTCGGCGCGCGTCTCGGGCGTGGACGCCTTCCTCGCCGGCGACCTCACGGTGCGCGGCGACCTGGCACTGGCCCTGCAGCTCGACGGCCTGTTCGCCGGTGTGGGGGATCGCCCCGACAGCCATCCCCGCGCGCTGGCTACCCGGGCGCTCGGCGTACGCACGCTCTACCTCGAAGCCGGGCCCGTGGAAGCGCCCCCGGTACTGCTCTTGCACGGCCTTGGCGCGACCAACGCCTCGATGCTGCCCGTGCTGGCCGACCTCGCCGCTGACCACCGGGTGCTGGCGCCAGACCTGCCGGGTTTCGGCTCGTCCGACGCGCCGTCGTCGCCGTACAACCCGGCCTGGTTCGCCGCCTGGGTGGAGGCCTTCCAGCAGGAGACCGGCAGTCGCGGCGCTGTGCTCATCGGCAACTCCCTGGGCGGTCGGGTCGCCCTGGAGGCCGGGCTGACCCACCCGCGGTCGGTGCGCGGCCTGGTGCTGCTGACGCCGTCACCGGCCTTTCGGCGCCTGCGCCAACTCGTTCCCCTGGCCCGGTTGACGAGCCCCCAGTTGGCCCGGCTGCCGATGCCGATCTCGCACCGGCTCGTCGTCGAGAGCGTCCGCACGATGTTCAGCCAGCCCAATCGGCTGCCCCAGCCGTGGTACGACGCCGCCGCCGACGAGGCCATCCGCGTGCTCCGCCACCCCGCCCATCGGGTGGCGTTCTTCTCGGCCGCGCGGCAGATCTACCTCGAGGACGCCTACGGCCGCAACGGCTTCTGGCACCGGCTGCCCGGGCTGCTTCCACCCGCGCTGTTCGTGTGGGGCGACCGCGATCGCCTGGTGCCGTCCTCCTTCGCCCGGCACGTCGCGGACGCTCTCCCGGACGCCGGGCAGGTGGTGCTGGAGGACTGCGGTCACGTGCCTCAGTTCGAGCACACGCAGGAGACAATGGCCATGGTGCGCGGCTTTCTCGACACCCTGTAGGCGAGCTCGCCGTCAGCGCGACGGCGGATTCTGCACCTGCTGGAGCTCGCGGGCGAACTGCCGCGCCGTCTGCACGGCAGCCGCGACGACGGAGGCAAACGACAGGACCAGTAACTGGTCCCGGTCGTCAAAGGCGTCGACCTCCAGCGAGTCGATCTGGATCAGGCCGATGATCCGCCCCTCGGCGACGAGCGGGACGCCGTACCAGCTGCGCACGCCACCGGACACCGTCTTCTTCGAGCCCGACAGCGCCGCGACGATGGTGATGTCCGGGAGGTAGCGCGGCTCACCGGTGACCGCGATGGTCCCGCCGATGCCCTGCCCGAGCGGGATGGAGGCCTGCATCGCCTCCGGGGGCGCGGGCGGTTCGGTCGCGGCCAGCCGGATCACGTCGCCGTCCACGAGCTGGATCGATCCGCCGGTGAACGAGATCACCTTGCGCAGCGCACGAAACGAGCGGTCCAGGACCGAGTCGAGGTCCAGGCAGGCGCTGATGTCGCGGGCGCCCTCGAGCAGCAGCCGGTAGCGCCTGGCCTCGTCCAGACCGGCGGGTGACTCCTCCCGGCGAGGCGTCGGGACCTGCGCCTGCAACGGCACGGCCATGCCCAGAGCACTGGGCACTACCGAAGCCGGCAGCGGGTGGGACAGCACGAAGCCCTGGGCGAACTCGCACCCCAACCGGCGGAGCTGGCTGAGCTGCTCCGGAGTCTCCGCACCCTCGGCGACCACCCGCAGGCCAAAGGCGTGGGCCATCGCCACCACGCCGCCGACGATGGCGGCACTGCCCGCCTCGGTGGCGACACCGGCGACGAAGCTCCGGTCGATCTTGACGGTGTCGACGGGGAACTGCGTCAGGTAGGACAACGACGCGTGGCCGGTGCCGAAGTCGTCGATGGAGAGGCGGACGCCTAGTGACCGCAGCTCGCGGAGGGCGCTGACGACCGGTCCTACGTCGCCGATCAGCGCCGTCTCGGTGATCTCCAGGCACAGCCGGTCGCCGGGCACGCCGGTCTCGATGAGCAGCGCCGCCACGAGGGCCGGGAAGTCGGGGTCGCTGAGCTGACGCGGCGACACGTTGACGGCAACACCGGCCGCGTGTCCCTTCACTTGCGGCCAGGTCGCGGCGTCCTGCAGTGCCTGGCGCAGCACCCAGGTGCCGAGGGTGACGATGAGCTCGCTCTGCTCGGCCACCGGGATGAACTCCGCGGGTCCGACGGCTCCCCAGACCGGATGGGTCCAGCGGGCGAGGGCTTCCAGGCTGGCGACCTGTCCGGTCGCGAGGTCAACGACGGGCTGGTAGACGACGGACAGCTGGCGATCCTGCAGCGCCCGGTGCAGGCCGACCTCGAGCTCGCGCGAGTGCACGGCCCGCTGGTGCAGGGCCTGGCTGAACAGCTGGACCCGATTGCCTCCGGATGACTTGGCGCTGTACATCGCCGTGTCGGCGTCGCTCAGGACGCTGTCGGCCGTCGCGCCGCGCACGGCCACCGCCGCACCGACACTGGCCGTCACCGCCAGCTCCCCCGAGCCCTCCAGGGCGATCACCGGCCGGATCATCTCGAGCACCCGAGCTCCGACGCGGACGAGGTCGTCGGGCTGGTTGATCCGGTGGCAGAGCATGACGAACTCGTCTCCTCCGATCCGGGCGACGAGG
>JANPHZ010000263.1:0-1532 GCA_031424715.1 Frankiaceae bacterium | reverse complement strand
GCTCGTGGGAGACGTTGGCGACGAAGTCGCGGCGGACATCCTCGAGCCGGCGGCTGTCGGAGACGTCCTCCAGGACCACCGCGACCGACCCGTCACCCACCGGGGCGACCCGGGCCTGGTAGATCGCGGGCGCGCGGCCGGGCCGGAAGACGCCCTGCAGGTCGGCCTCGTGCGCGGTCGCGGTGCTGCGCGCCAGGGCGGCGAGCCGGCGCAGCTCGGGCAGGGTCGAAAGCACCCCGTCGTGGGTGAGCCCGAGGTCGTCGACGGCCCGGTTGGACAGCAGCACCTCGTCGTCGGCGCCGAGTACGAGTACCGCCACCGGCAGGGTGTCCAGCACGCCAGGCGGGCGAGCGGCCGTCGCCGGCGCCTCCGCAGGTCCGCGCCGCAACACCGCGGCCAGCACCAACGCGAGCAGCAGCCCGATGGCGACGCCGATCGCCAGGGCTGGTCCAGCGCTGAGCGTCACGCGCTCAGGGTAGGCGCGGGCAGGTGGTTTCCCGCCTGCGCCGGCCGCTGTTCGGCCGCCGTTCACCGGCCGTTCGCGTCCTCGACGCCGGGCCGGTCGGATCGCGTTCGGCAGACCGGGGATAGTCATGCTGGACAGCAGGAACCGCAACCGGGTGCGTCGTGCCCGGCCAAGAGGGGGTGGACGACGTGCGCGACAGCTATCACGAGCAGCTCGATGCGATCGGCGACGGGCTGGTGGAGATGAGCCGCCTGGCCGGGTCGGCGGTCAACCGGGCGACCACCGCCCTGCTGGATGCCGACCTCGAGCTCGCGCAGAAGGTCATCGACGGCGACGCCGTCATCAACAGCCTCTACCGCTCGATCGAGGCGCAGGCGTTCGACCTGATGGCCCGCCAGCAGCCGGTGGCCGGTGACCTGCGGGTGCTCGTCACGAGCCTGCGGATGGTCGTCGACCTCGAGCGCACGGGTGACTACGCCGTCCACCTCGCCAAGATCGCGCGCCGCCGCTACCCGGCGTCCGCTGTGCCCCCCGAGGTCCGCTCGATCGTGCTGGAGATGGGCCAGACCGCGCAGCGCATCGCGGTCAAGGCAGGCTCGGTCATCGCGAGCCGTGACCTGGACCTGGCCGCCGAGCTGGTCCGCGACGACGACACGATGGACGCGCTGCACCACAAGCTCTTCACGCTGATGCTCAGCAGCAACTGGCAGTACGGCACGGAGGCGGCCATCGACGTGACGCTGGCCGGGCGCTACTACGAGCGCCTCGCCGACCACGCGGTCGCCGTCGCCCGCCGGGTGTCCTACCTCGTCACCGGCGAGCTGGTCGACGAGGACAGCCTCGGCGAGTAACCGGGGTCTGGCCCTGGGGCCCGGTCGCCGCTATCCTCACGGGGACTTCCCGCGCCCCCCACGGAACCGGACCGCTGTGCTCCACGCTCCTTCCGCGCTGACCCGCGCGCGCCGCTTCGCGTTGCCGGGCCTTCTGCTCGGTACGACGCTGCTCGCGATGACGGGCCTCGCCGCGCTCCCGGCACCGGGCGGGCAGCTGGTCGCACAGTCCTCGG
>JANPHZ010000262.1:0-5644 GCA_031424715.1 Frankiaceae bacterium | reverse complement strand
CCGTCGTCGGCGGCGCCGGACCGGACGCACACCCTCTCGCGTACGAAGGCCTCGGTGGCCTGGGAGTCTCAGGTCAACGTCGCCGAGGGCCCTGCTTGGGAGTTGCTCAAGTTCTTCGCTGACCGGTGCAGCAACCCGGCTGAGGCCTGCGACGACACCCTGCTGTTCCTCGAGAGCGCCGGCACGCTGGCGGTGAGTGCTCAGCGGAGCGGGCCCCTGCCGGCAGGCGACTTCTACGCGTTCCACTTCGACCTGTACCGCAGCGACGCCACGGGCATGAAGGGGTCGCCGGTAGGCCGCCGTACGCAGGCGCCGCGTGTGGCCGGCTCGCGGGGCAAGGAGACCCTGACGGTGGCGAATGCTGCCTCGGGCTACTACCTGGTCCGGGTCACGGGCGAGGAAGGGGTCGGCTTCTACTCGGGCCAGGCCACGCTGAAGCCCGCCCGCCGCTAGCGATCCTTCAGCTTGGTCCGAGCCTTGCGCAGGACCTTGGCGACCGCAGGTGCTTTCGCGTCCAGCGTCGTGACCGCGACCCAGCGCAGGCTCGGCGCGGCCGGCTCACCGCCGGGCACCGGCCGTCCCTGCGCGTGCAGGTCGGCCATCATGTGCCCGTTCTGCACCCGCAGCGTCTCGCGCTCCTGAGTGAGCTGCTGCAGGACGGTCAGCGGGTAGTACTGCCCGCCGTTGGCGGCGGCAGCCCGCTCGCGCTCCTCCTCCTCGCGGCTCCAGGTAGCGAGCTGGTCGGACTGCGCCAGCACGGTTTTGTTGGGCCGTCCCCAGAAGAACGCGAACAGCGGACCGTGCTCGTCGGTCCACGCCACGTCGGCGTCGAGCACCCGCTGCACGATCGCGTCGCGCTCCGGCCCGGGGTTGTCGTGGATCCCCTTGTTGAACGACAGCACGAGGTAGGCCAGGCCACCGCCGATCGGCTTGAACTCCTCGAGCGCGAAGTAGCGGCGTACGAGCTGTTCGATCAGCTCGGAGTGGATCGCCTCGGTCGGGTCGCCGTGCAGCATCGTCGGCAGGTGCGGGTAGGGCAGGTCGGCCCGGTAGGCCTCCGGCAGCGTGTCGTTGAGGTCGCTCGCCGCCTGCCACTGCTCGTAGGGGTACTGGTTGCGGTGCGGCCCGATGTAGTCGACCGAGGCGAACACGCCGTCCTCGGGGAGCAGCTCGGCGACCCGGCGCAGCACCTTGTCGAGGTAGGCCATGTGGTGCGCGGCGGCGTAGTTGACCACCAGGTCATAGCCGTCCTCGGGCAGGTCGGCGGTGTTGATGTCGCGCGCGAAGTAGCGCGCGTTGAGCCCCTCGTCGGCGGCCGCCTTGCGTGCGTTGTCGAGCAGGTCCTCGGAGATGTCGATGCCGACCGTCTCCTCGACGATGCCGGCGCGCAGCAGCTCGCGCTCGACCCAGCCGTTGCCGCAGTTGAGGAACAGCCCCTTCTTGAAGGTGCGCCCACCCGTGATCTCCTTGAGGTGGACGTACCAGGGCGTCGCCTCCTTGCCCGTCGCCCGGCGCTCGATGAAGTCGGCGACCACGGGCAGGTCGTTCCAGTAGCCCCCGCCGTAGTAGACCGAGCTGTCCTCGGCGACGGTGAAGCTCTTGCTGTCCAGTTCGGCCATGTCGCCGAATCTACCGGCGGGCTTTTCGTCGTACGGCGAAGCGTCCGCGGCTCGTGACCTTCTGGTCTCGGAGCCGCCGGGACGACAGGCCGGCGTGTCGCCCCGGGGAGTCCGGACTGAGGCCGGCGGTCAGCGCTCGGGCCACTTCCACGGCGGCTGGTCCAGCGGCCGCTGGCCCACCAGGCGGGTCTCGCCGAGGTCCTTGACGAGCTCCAGCGTCGCGGGGCTGCCCGCGGCCAGCGCGTCGATGAGGGCGCGGGCGTGGGACACGACGACGACCTGGGTCCGGGCCGCGGCGATGAGGGCGCCCAGCGGGGCGAGCAGGTCGGGGTGCAGGCTCGTCTCAGGCTCGTTGAGCACCATCAGCGACGGTGGCCGCGGCGTGAGCAGAGCCGCGACGAGCAGCAGGTAGCGCAGGGTCCCGTCGGACAGCTCGGCGCTGCCGAGCGGCCGCAGCAAGCCGTGCTGGGACAGCCGCAGCGAGAACAGCCCGCCGTCGCTGCGTACGTCGAGGCGGCTGCCGGGGAAGGCGTCGTCGATCGCACGCTCGAGTGCGGTCGCGTCGCCGATCTCGACGATCGTCTGCAGGGCCGCGGCGAGGTCGGCCCCGTCGTGGCCGAGCGCCGTCGTGCGGGTGCCGATGTGGCTGGCGCGGGCCGGCGCCTGCGCGTCGGTGCGGAAGTGGTCGTAGAAGCGCCAGCTGCGCAGGTGCTGGCGGACCGTGACCAGCTCCGGCGCCCGGTCGAGGTCGGCCACCTCGCTGAGCATGCTGTCGTACGTCGGCAGCGAGCGCGGCACGGCCCACCAGGAGCCGTCGTCCTCGCGCAGCCGGACCTGACCGTTGTGCCGGTCGCTGAGCAGCGTCGCGGGACGCAGCACCGGACCGGTCCAGATCGCCTCGCGCTTGATCTCCGGGTCGAGCTGGAAGTGCGTCGACCCGGGCGAGGACGGCAGGCCGAAGTCGACGGCGTAACCGAACTCGTCGCCAGCGAAGCCGAGCCGCAGCCCGACCGGACCGGCGCGCACGGTGGGTTCGACGGCGTACTGACCGCTCCGGACGCCCTTGCCGATCACGGCCGGGCCGGCCCACAGCGTCGACGGGAGCCCGCCCTCGCGGGCCAGCGCGGCCACGGCGCCGTTGCGCGAGGAGTCGGCGAGCAGCCGCATCGCGCGGTAGAGGCTCGACTTGCCGCTGCCGTTGGGCCCGGTGACGACCGTCAGAGCCCCGAGCGGGAGCACGAGCCCGCGCAGCGAGCGGTAGCCCTCGACCGCCAGCGTCGTGATCACGGGCTGACCCTACGAGCCACCGCCGACGTGCCGGGTCGCCAGTGACGGAGATCGTCGTACGACGGGCGCCCGCTTGGGACAGGTCACAACGCCGACCGCCTGCGTTCAGGCGGTGTTTCACAGGAGGTGTGCCCGAGCCGGCGAAGGTTGCCGGATGAGAAGAGCCGGCCTTGTCCTCCTCGCCCTCGCCGCCACCGCCGCCGGAGCCCTGCCGCTGGCGCAGGCCACGACGCCCGCGCCGGCTCCGGCCGGTCAGTGGGTCGCCGGCGACCTGCACGTGCACACCATCTACGGCCACGACACCTGCGCCTCGCCGACGCAGGCGTGGGTGCCGAGCTCGCCCGACCCGAGCGCCCGCCGCGCCTGCCGCGATCCCTACACGCTGTCCTTCACCCCCGGTGAGCGGCTGGCGGACGCGCAGGCGCGCGGCCTGGACTTCGTGGCGCTGAGCGACCACGCCAACGTCGTGGGCCAGACCGACCCGTCCTACACGTCGTACGCCGGACCGGTCCTGCGCATCCCGGCCTACGAGAACAGCCAGCCGGGGCACGTGCAGATGCTCGGCGCGCGTAGCTGCTACGGCAACGACGGCGCCGTCGAGGGCGCGCTCGTCGAGTGCGGGTCCTACGTCACCGACCAGTCCGCGGCCGGTGAGCAGCGGCTGGCTGACGGGCTGCGCGCCGATGGCGGGGCCTTCCAGATCAACCACCCGAGTGACGGCGGCTGGTCGTCGCGCTACGGGCGCAGCGTCGTCCCCGACGCGATGGAGGTCTGGAACATCGGCGGCTGGTGGTTCCAGCACCCGGCTCCGGCCTCGAACGACAACGACGCCTCCCTCGCCTACTACGACGCCTTCCTGCGCGACGGCGCCCGCGTCGCGGCCACCGGCGGCAGCGACTCGCACTGGCAGGCCACCAACGCCTTCCAGGGCATCGGCGAGCCCACGACCTGGGTCTGGGTCACCGAGCGGACGACGCAGGGAGTCCTGGACGGGTTGCGCGCGCACCGCACCACCGTGTCGATGGAGCCGCCGTCTCGTCAGGGACCGCGGGTCTACCTCGAGGCCGACGGCGACCGTGACGGCACGTTCGAGGCGATGGTCGGCGACACCGTGGCACCTGGCGCGCGCTTCCGCGTCCGCACCGAGAACACCCTGCCGGGCAGCACGCTGCGGCTGGTCACGGACAAGGGCTTCACCGAGGCGCCGCTGAATGCAGCGACCTACGACTTCGACTCGGCCGCGGCGACGTTCGTGCGCGCTGAGGTGCGCGCCCCGGACCAGCAGGAGGCACGGACGGCGACCTGCGACCCGGTCGCGCGGATGCTCGAGCAGCGCCTCGGCGACGAGTTCACCTACTGCCGCAACCGGCTGGTGATGGAGGCGTTGAGCTCACCGATCTACGTCCAAGCGGCGCAGCTCGCGACGGAGCTGACCTACACCGGGGCGACGGCGGCTCGGGGCTCGACGGCCGAGCTCGCCGCGCGGCTGACCGCGGGGCCGGAGCTCCTCGCCGGGCAGCCCGTGCGCTTCACCGTGGGGGAGTCGTCGTACGACGCGGTCACCGGAGCCGACGGCGTCGCAGAGGCGGTCGCGAGCGTGCCCGACCACGGCCGGAGCCAGCAGGTCACGGTCACCTACTCGGGGACGGCGACCTACCTGCCGTCGTCCACCTCAGCCACGCTGACGTGGGGCCGAGCGCGCTGATCGCTCGGGCGGCAGCGGTCAGGGCTGGATGCGCTCGATCGTGGTGACTCGGTCGAGCGCACGGTCGAACGACGCGACCCGTCCGACCCCGGTCGACTCGGCGCAGGCCACGAGGTAGGCCTCGGCGAAGTCGAGCCGGTCCACCTCGTAGAGCTCGACAGCGCGGAGCAGGACGGACTGCTCGACGGTGACCACGGTCGGGAAGGTCAGGATGGACCGCAGCGCGGCCGCCACCTGGGGTCGGGGCGCCTCGTAGAAGGACTCCAGGACGTACGCCGTCTCCGCCACGATCAGGTCGGTCACCAGGAGCGCGTCCTCGCTCGCGAGGTAGGCGGTGGCTCGGGCGGCCTGGTCGGCGGGGTCGCCGGTCAGGTGCCGGATGAAGACGTTGGTATCGACGAACGCGGTCACCGACGTTGCTCGGATCGCACCCGTCTGGTGGTGCGCAGCACCTCGTTCCAGGACGCGCCACGCCGATCAGCGGGTACGGCGATCGTGCCGGCCAGGTCGAGCAGGTCCTCGGTCCGTGCGAGCACGGCGTGGCTGCCCTCGACCCGGAACAGCACCCGGTCCCCGGTAGCCAGCCCGAGGGCGTCGCGGACAGCCTTGGGCACGGTGACCTGCCCCTTGGAGGTGAGCGTCGCCGCGACGTCCATCGCCACTCCTTACCTTGACCGATAAGTAAGCCTACGCCGGGGAGGCTCTGACGACGCCTGCGTCCTCTGGGCTGTGGAGGACGGCGCGACCTGGGGACGGGCAGGGCTCAAGCGAGGGCGTAGGCCTCGCGGGTGAGCTCGGCGCAGCGCTGCCAGGTGAAGCCGGCCGCGTGTGCGCGACCGACCGGGGACGGACCCGCGTCGAGCGCCGCGGTCAGCGCCGCCGCGAACGACTCCGGCTCGCCGACCGCTGCAAAGCTGACCGCGTCGCCGCCGACCTCACGCAGCACCGGCAGGTCGCTCGCCACCACCGGCACGCCGGCCGCCAGCCCCTCGAGGACCGGCAAGCCGAAGCCCTCGTCGCGGCTGGGCACGAC
>JANPHZ010000261.1:0-2766 GCA_031424715.1 Frankiaceae bacterium | reverse complement strand
CTACGCCGGCGGTGGCCGGGTCGAGCTCTCGGGCTCCACGACGGCCAACTGGGTCGCCAAGAGCGCCAACCTGCTCGTCGACGGTCTCGGCCGCCCGGAGCGGATCGGGCTGCTCCTGCCGCTGCACTGGCAGACGGTGGTGCTGGTCCTCGCCGGCGCAGCCGTCGGCGCTGAGGTCACCTTGGCGACGGGGCCTGAGGGCCTGGCCGGCTGCGACGCGTGCTTCGTCCTGTCCGATGCCGCTGAGGCTGCCATGGACGCCGGCGTCGACGAGGTCCTGGTCCTGTCCGGGCACCCGATGGGTGTCCCGGTCGCGACCCCGTTGCCGGCGCTGACGCTCGACTACGCCCGCGAAGTCCCGTCGTACGGCGACCACTTCGCAGGTCCCCGTCCCGGGCCGGCTCGCATCAGCTGCGCCGGTCAGCACGTCACGCCGCTGCCCGGCCTCGGCGCCGGCGACCGGGTGCAGACCTCCGCCGACCTGCGTACGCCAGCCGGGGTTGGAGTCATCTTGGGGGCGCTCGCCGCGGGCGCCTCGCTCGTCCTGGTGCCGGACGGCGCGGCCGGTCTGGACCTGACCGCCGAGCGGGTGACCCAGGTCCTGCCCTGATCGGGCTCACGTCGACGCCCCCGCCGGTCGATGCCACCGTGTCAGACTGGTATGTCCCCTCGCCTTGGAGTCCCGTCCGTGCCTGCCCGTCGCCAGCGCGCTGTCCTGGCTGCCCTGCTCAGCCTCGTGCTGGCCGCCGTGCTCAGCGGCTGTCTGGCCTCGGCGCCGCGCGAGGCGGTCGTGGCCACCAGCGGCACCATCGACCTCACCGTCGACGGGCTGCCGCGCAGCTATCTGCTGCAGCCCTCCCTGGGCCAGCCCGCTGGCGGCAAGCCGGCGCTGATCGTCGTCCTGCACCAGGAGGGCGGCACCCCTACGGGCGTCGCCGAAGAGACCGCACTGCAGGAGCTCCGCCGCGCCGGAGCGACGCTCGTCTACCCAGCCGGCTTCGACAAGTCGTGGGACGCCGGCAACTGCTGCGGCGTGCCCAGCCAGCGCAAGATCGACGACGTGCGCTTCCTCGACGCGGTCTTCAACGATGCCGCCAAGCGCTCCGGCACCGACCCGCGCCGCCGGGCCCTCGTGGGCTACTCCAGCGGCGGGATGCTGACCTACCGCTACGTCTGCGCCCGGCCGGGCCGGCTCAGCGCCGCCGTCGTGGTGAGCGGCTCGCTCGAGAGCCCCTGCCAGCAAGGCATCACCGTGCCGGACGTGCTCACCGTGCACGGCAAGAGCGACGGCACCATTGGTCTGACCCGGCCGATCTTCATCAACCGCCTGGGCCTGGCCCCGCGTCCGGCAGCGAGCACGCTGGGCATCCTGACCCGCAGCGCCGACTGCGCGGCCGGCAGCACGACCAAGGGCTCCGACGCCGAGGTGCGCACGTGGAAGGGCTGCCGCGGCGGCGACGTCGAGGCGCTGCTCATCCCTGGCGCCGGCCACGGCTGGGGCAACCTCGACGCCTCCCGGCGGACCCTGACCTTCCTGCGCGCTCAGCTGTTCACCGGGGTGGCGTGAGGCCATGACGCCGCCGGCGACGAGATCGGGCCTGAGCCGCCGGGGGCGGAGCCTGCTCGCCGCCGCTGCTGCCGGAATCGTCATCACCCTCGTCCTGCTGCTCGCGCCGTCCGGCGAGGGCGCCGGGGTGACAGCGGCCGGCGCCTCGACGCTCGCCGGCAGCCAGACCGTCAGCGGCAGCAGCGTGCTGCCGGGCCAGCGCACCCCCGACGGGATCGCCCTGCAAGCCGGTCCAGGCACCCCGGCCGGCGACTCCCGGGTGATCCGGATGTCGGTCGCCGGCCGCGAGCGCGGCTACCTTCTGCTGCCCGCGCTGGGAACATCCCCCGGGAAGCCCAAAGCCCTGGTTGTCGTGCTGCACCAAGACATCGGCAGCGCGCGCGCGGTCTCGGAGGGCCTCGGCCTGGATGCTCTGCGGCGCAAGGGAATCGCCCTCGCCTACCCCGCCGGTGTCGGTGGCTCCTGGAACGCCGGCCTGTGCTGCGGCGTCGCCCAGCGCCAAGGCGTTGACGACCTCGCCTTCGTCAACGCCGTCCTCGACGACGCGAGTCGCCGCACGAAGGTCGCCGCAGACCGCCGCGGCCTCGTCGGCTACTCCGGCGGCGGCATGCTGGCCTACCGCGTCATGTGCTCACCGCACCGCCCGCTCGCCGTCGTCGTCGAGGTCAGCGGCAGCCTCGAGGTGCCGTGCGCCCCGGGCTCGCGCCTGCCCGACCTGCTGTCGCTGCACGGCGAGCTCGACGGCACCGTCGGCCTGACCAAGAGCATCCGGGTCACCCACCTCGGCATGGCGCCGCGCAGCGTCGCGTCAACCCTGACCCTGGTCACCGAAGCGGCCGGCTGCGGCGCCCGGCGTACGGCGGACGCACAGGGCGCCCGGCTCGTCACCTGGGTGGGGTGTCGGGGCGGGTCCTCGATCGACGTACAGGTGGTCCGAGGGGCCGGGCACGGCTGGGACGACATCGGCGCAGCAGCCCGGGCGATGCCCTACCTCGTGGAGCGCCTGCTGGCCTGACCGGTCAGCGCGGCGCAGGGATCCAGTCGGTCGAGCCGCCTTCTTCGGTGCAGATCTGGCTTGAGTGCGGACCCTCGGGCTCGCACAGGTCGATGAGCAGGCTGAGCGGCACGCCCGCTTCGAGCAGCGCGGTCGTGCGACGGCTCAGGCCGGGCAGGTCGACGCTGTGGTGCAACGGGCCGGA
>JANPHZ010000260.1:0-6590 GCA_031424715.1 Frankiaceae bacterium | reverse complement strand
TTGCCAGGAGAGGCATACCTTCCTAAGGTCGTGGCATGCCCTACCGGAAGCCGGGGACCCTGCTCCCCCTCGAAGCCGACATCCTGGGTGCCGTCGCGAGCTGCGGCCAGAACGGGACCCACGGCTTCTCGATCGCCCAGGCACTGGCCGAAGGCGAACAGTCGTCACGGTCGCTCGTCGGTCACGGCACGCTCTACAAGGCGCTCGACCGGCTGCGCGTCCGTGGGCTCCTGCGCGCCGAGTGGGAGGACGCCGCCACGGCCGAGACGGCCGGTCGACCCCGCCGTCGGCTGTACTGGCTCACCGCGGCCGGCGTCACGACCCTTCGGGAGGCTGCCCAGCCCCAGCGCTCCCTGAGCGTCGGCGAGGCCCCGGCATGAGCCTCGACGGCACCCTGGGGGCCCGCTTCGCGTCCTGGTGGGTGCACGCGATCACGCGGACCGCCGAGGCAGGCGCCGCGCGCGACCGACGAGCGGAGGTTGCCTCCGACGTGTACGAGCAACTCGCGGGCGCCCAGCCGGGCGCCCTCAGCACCGTCTCGCGGTCCGTCCTGGCACGCACCCTCCGCGGCATGCCGGCAGACCTTTCGTGGCGGGCGGGCTTGGAGTTCCGCGCCGACCGGCTCGCCTGGCACCTGCGCAACCCGAGCACGGCGATCACGGCACTGCTCGCCGTTCTCTTCCCCCTGAACATGGCCGCGGACGCCTACGTGAGCACCCCGGGATCTCGACCCCTCCTCGGCGTCGGCGTGCCGCTCTGGGCCGCGACCTACGTCGTCGCCGGCTGCATCCTCGCGCTGGCGCTGCTGGCGTTCTGTGCGCGCTGGCGACCCGGCTGGGTCCGCGGTGCCGAGCGGTTCGCTCCACGGTCCCGAGTCGAGAGCGCTCGACGTCGCGTCACGGCGGCTCTCGGCATCACTTTTGCGGCCTCGGCGGTGCTGCGGTTCACCTTCCTCGACCTCGCCTCGGGCGTGCTGTGGATCGCCTTCGTGCTCGGCGTGGCGGCGTACTTGGCGTTGGTGTTGAGCTCAATCCTCACGACACTCTTGACCTTGGGAAGGTACCTTCCTAAGATGGGCGTATGACCTCAACCCTCACGTCCACGGGCGGCCGCACCGGCGCGCTCCCCTTCTACGCCGGATGGGCAGGCTTCGCCCTCTTCGGCACCGTCGCCTACCTCGAGGGCAACGCCGGCATCGGCTACGCCGTGTTCCACGTCGTCGTCGCGGTGGCCCTGTGCGGCTGGTTCGCCACGACGACCGGCCGCGCCGCGCCGATGGTGGGCGCCGTGCTGGGCACGCTGTTCTTCCTGCAGATGACCGTGTTCGTCTGGTCGGGCTTGTTCTCGGACGACCCGGGCACGGTGACGACAAGGATCACCGACGGGGCTGCGCTCGTGGCTGCCGTCCTCACCCTCGTCGGTGCCCGGCTGGCGATCCGGCACCGCCGAGCGACGGCGCACGACCCGCTCTAGGGCGGAGATCGACCGACGTCGTCGCAGACGCGTTGCGGCCCGCGACGGTCCTTCGAGGGCTCGCGCCCGCCGGTCAGCCACCGGGGCCGATGATGCGGGCGACGACCGCGGAGTGCCAGCGCAGACCGCCAGGCCGCGGCAGAGCGCGTTGGTTGAGTGCGGCGGCGATCGTGTGCGCGGACGCCCCGGCGGCGTGCATGTGCAAGATGGTCGAGATCGCCGCGGCGTAGCCGGCCGAGTCGCTGCAAGCCCGAGGCTCCGGGACCGGGGACGTCCGCAGCTCGCCCTCACAAGTGCCGAGCGACGGGAGTTCCAGCAGCGTCACGATCTGCTCGAACGGCACCGGCCGACTGAAGTAGAAGCCCTGGCCCTGGCGCACACCTAGGTCCACGAGGGCGAGCGCCTGATCCTCGCGCTCGATACCTTCCGCGATGACATCAAGGCCCAGCTGACGGGCGAGCGCGACCGTGGAACGCAGAATGACCGACATCGGGCCGCGCTCGCAGACGGGAGCGACAAACCCCCGGTCCAGCTTCATGATGTCGAAGGGCAGCAGGCCGGTCAGTTCGAGGCCGTTGTAGCCGATCCCGAAGTCGTCCAACGCGAGCCGGACCCCGGTCGAACGTACGGCGGCGAGTTCTGTCGCGGCGCGGGTGAGATCGCCCAGGCTGGCCGTCTCGGTGAGTTCGAGCGTGAGCGACTCGGCCGGGACGCCGTGCCGCTGCAGCGCGTCCAGCACGGGCTCACTCAAACCGCCGGCCCGGACTGCGGAGCCACTGATGTTGACGGAGACCCGCAGCTGATGCGCGCCGGCTCCGTGCCACCGCGAGAGGTCGCGCAGCGCTCGGTCCAGCACGAAGTCGCGGAGGGCCTCACTGAGGACTTCGCTGCTCTCGATGTAGGGCAGGAAGCTCTGCGGGCCCAACAGCCCGAGACCCGGCACCTCCCATCTCACGAGAGCCTCGACCTCGGTGACGCGACCACCCGGAAGGTCGACGATGGGCTGATACAGGACGACGAACTCCCCCATCTCCAGGGCCCGAAGGACATCCCGACCCCGCTTCAGGACATGGTCGGCGTCCTGCCCGAGCCCCCGTCCACCGAACAGCTGCTGATCGACTCTTCGCAGCTCGAGCAGTTCTGCGGCGACCTCCGTCAGGCCGTCCAGCACCTCCAGCTGCTCGCTGGTGAAGTCCCGGGGCATGGTGTCCGCGACGCACAGCGCGCCCAGGGCCATACCGTCGCGCCCGATCAGGGGTATGCCGGCGTACGCACGCACCCCTAAAGCCGCTTGCGGATGCTCACGCCACTCCGGCGCGCTCGCGAGGTCCGAGATGATCACGGGAGCGCCGGAGGACACGACGGCGCTGCACAGGGACTCCTCCACCGGCAGCGACATCGGGTCTGCACCGAAGGACGCCTTGTGCCACGCCCGCTCGCGCCCGACGATCGTCAGGAACGCGCGGGGAGCCGAGAGGGCCAGCGCGGCGCTCCGCGTCACAGCGTCGAAGGTCCGCTCCGCACCACTGCCCGACACGCCGTAGCTCGACAAGGAGCGCAGTCGTGTCTCCTCCTGCGCACGCAGGACATCCCCATCGTTGCTGTTCGACATCGCCCGCACCAGCCGCCGCTCTGCTCTTCCGACGCGGCTTCACCCGCCCGACGTGAACTACCTTCGGCCACGCGGCGCACGTGCGTATCGGCTCGATGCACCGACTCATCTGGCGCAAGGGCACTAGCCACTGTCTGACCTTCCAGGAGGAGCGATGGACGGCCTAGAGGCACCGGACGGACTCGCGACCGTGGCGCTCGTCGTCCTGGAAGAGAGCCCCGACGGCGTCGTAGTGCTGGATAGAGACTGGATCTACCGGTATGTCAACCCGGCCGCCGCAGCCGCGCTGGGCACCACTGTCGACGCCCTCCTGGGCCAGAGCTACCAGACCCTCTACCCCGAGGCGGCGGGAACCGCGTTCGAGCAGGCGTACGCCCGCGTGATGGCGACAGGCATCAGCGAGGCCGTCGAGGACTACTACGAGCCGTGGGACAAGTTCTTCCGGAACCACATCGTCGCCTACTCCTCCGGGATCGTCATCACCTTCACCGATATCACGGAGGAGCGCCGGGGCTTCAACGCCCTGCGGCACAGCAGAGAACTGCTCAGACAGGTCGTCGATTCTGCGCCGGTCGGCATCGTTCTGCAGGACCTGGAAGACCGCTACCTCCTGGTCAACCGGTTCTCGGCCGAACGGACCGGCAGGCCCGCCGAAGAGATCGTGGGCAAGACCCCTGAGCAGGTCCTGCCACCCGCCCTGGCGCAGGAGTTCCGGGCCGAGACGGCAGCGGTTCGGGCCCAGGGCAAGAGCATGCACGTCGACAGCGCTGTTATCGCCTCGGAGGGCGAGAACTACCGCTACGTCCGCGTCGTCTTCCCCACCTTCGACAGTGCGGGCAGGCTCCTCGGGACAGGGACGGTCTACACCGATGTGACGAAGCTCGACCAGGCCGAAGTCGACCTGGCCCAGGCACATGAGGGTCTGCGTCACTTCCAGGCGCTGGTGGAAGCTTCTGACGACTTCATCGCCATGGCGCACATCGGCGGGGCGATCATGTACGTCAACCCAGCCGGCAGGGCCATGGTGGGGATGGATCCGTCCAAGGACGTGCGCGCGACGACGATCCCCGACTACCTGACACCCGAAGCCCACGTGGAGTCGTCGCAGGTCGAGCAACGCATCGCCATCGAGCAGGGTCGATGGGCAGGCGAGGCGACGCTCCGCGATTGGCGCGGGGGACCGCCCATCGCCGTCGCCGCATCGACCTTCTTGATCACTGACCCGCGGACTGGTCAACCCTTCGCGCTGGCGACCGTTCGCCGGGACATCCGGGAGCGCAAGACGGCCCAGGACGCCCTGGACGAGGCGGCGGCGCAGCGGGAACAGCTCTTGTCGCGACTCGTGGATGCGCAGGAGCAGGAGCGGGCCCGGGTCGCGGCGGACGTGCACGACGATCCGGTGCAGGCCTTGGCCGCCGCTGATCTGCGTCTCGGGCTGCTGGCGCGCCGGCTGTCCGAGGTGGACCAGCAGTGGTCGGACCTGGTGGCGCAGGTCCAGGGAGCGGTCGCCGGGGCCGCCAGCCGCCTCCGGCACCTGCTGTTCGACCTGGAGTCGCTGCAGGAAGGCGACTCCGTCGTCGATGCGCTGCGCCAGGCTGCGGCGTACGTGTTCGAGGACACCGCGACGTCCTGGATCGTCGAGGGTGACCTCGACGTCGACCTGCCGCATGCGGTGAGCGTGACCGCCGTACGGATCGCCAAGGAAGCCCTGGGCAACGTACGACGTCATGCCTCGGCATCGCGCGTGCTCATCTCCGTGCAGCACGACGGGGGGGGCGTGCGCTTCGACATCGCCGATGACGGCGTGGGCCTCGGCGCGATCCCGCTGACATCACGCCCCGGCCACCGTGGCGTGACCACGATGCAGGACAGGGCGCATCTCGCGGGTGGCTGGTGCCGCGTCGAGCCGCGCCCCAAGGGCGCAGCCGTCGTCTTCTGGCTGCCTGGCTCCACACCCGACGCGTGAGGTTAGGCATCTCAGCTGGCGCGGGCGCGACTGAACAGGAGCCTCACCGCCGCCGACGCGGCTGGCGTCGCCAGGATGACCTCGCCGGCCCGACACCGGACGAGCAGGTCCGTGAGATCGGCCCCAGCCCGGCCCTTCTGGACCACCCCGACCACCCCGGCCTCCAGCAGCTCGATGATCAGTCGGGCAGACGTCGTCGCCGAGAACACGACCACCGCGGGCGGGCTGCTCATCGCGGCAAGCGCGCGCGCCGCCGTGACTCCCCCTCCCGGCATCCTGATGTCGAGCAGAACCAGGTCGGGGGCGCTCGTCGATGCCATCGCGAGGAGCGCGTGGCCGGTCTGCGCGACGCCGACGACGTCCATCCGCGCGTCAGCGCCGAGGGCGTCCTCCAGGGCAGCGATCACACCGGGGTCGTCGTCCGCGATCAGCACGCGCATCGCTCAGTCCCCTGTCTCGAGCCAGCGTGAACGGCGGAACCATCCGGGGTGGCGGGCTCAGACAACCCGACAGAGACTGCGGCCACCTAGTGCGGATGCTCCACATCCTGCCAACGCATCGGCCCGTTGGGGTGCCTTCCCCGCCACCGATACGTCATCATGCGGCGTGGATCCTTCGATGACACCGGAGCCCGACACACCGCCGATCCGCGTCTTGATCGTCGACGATCACGAGGTCCTCGGATCGAGTCTCGCTGCCGTGCTCGACAGCGAGAGCGACATGCGCACGGTCGGAGTGGCCAAGACGATCGCGGCCGGTTTGAGCATGACGGCCGCCAACTCGCCCGACGTGATCCTGCTGGACCACCGACTGCCGGACGGGGAAGGAGTCAGCGCGATTGGCGCCCTGCGCGCCCTCCCTGGCCGCGCTCAGGTCGTGGTCCTCACCGCAACGACGTCCGAGTCCGTGCTCGTCGCCGCCATGGAGGCCGGCGCAGCGGGGTTCGTCAGCAAGTCGCACTCGCTGGCCCAGGTCGTCAACGCGGTCCGAGCGGCCGCGTCGGGCGAGCTCGCCATCAGCCCGCAGCTGTTGAGCCGGTTGCTCGGCCGCATCCGGCACTCGACCACGGCCGTCGGGTCAGATCTGACCGAGCGCGAACGGGAAGTGCTTCAACTGCTGGCGGTCGGCGGCTCCAACGCCGACATCGCGCGTGAGCTGAACCTGAGCGTGAACACGATCCGCAACCACGTCTCCAACCTCTCGGGCAAGCTCGGCGCTCACTCAAAGCTGGAAGCACTCGCCATCGCTGTCCGCGAGGGGCTCCTCAACGACGACTGAGCCCAGAGCTCAGGCGTCGGCGGCGACGAGCGTGGCCACGTCGATCGGCTCCCGGATCTCGGCGCGCTGGTCGCGCGAGCGGAGCTCAGCCTTGAGCGCCTGCATGGGCACGGCGAGGGTGATCCCGTTGGTCTCGAAGTAGTGCAGGCGGCGCAGGATCCCATCCTCTTCAGGCGTCAGGCGCCGGCCGGGACCAACGGGGTCGTGCTTGTCGAGGATGACCATGGGTGAACTGTCCCCCTTCGCCCCCCTGAACTGAAG
>JANPHZ010000259.1:0-4140 GCA_031424715.1 Frankiaceae bacterium | reverse complement strand
GGCGCGCCAGCGGAGGTAGGCGTCGGACTTGGCGACGTGCTCGCGGACCGCATGGCCGCCCATGGCCTCCTGCACGAACAGCCGCGCCTCCAGGTTGCCGGCTCTTAGCGGCTGCGCGTCCATGAGCGGCAACCGCTCGGTCAGCGCGTGCCAGCGAGCCGCCTGCAGCGCTTCGCCGTGCGCGACCTCGGCGTCGGTGACGAGGCGGGGCCGGCGGACGAAGGCCATCCCCAGTGCTCCGGAGGCCGCCAGCCCGTAGCGACCGTCCCGTACGTCCCGCCACACCTGCTCGAGGGGCTCCCAGATCCGCCACGACTGCTTCGCCGCGGACCACAGCTCCTCGCGCGCCCCGTCGACACCGGCCGAAGCGCGGGCTCCGAGAACCCCGAGACCGACCAGCCCGAGCACCTGCTCACCGGCGCCCGTGACGAGATCGGCCGTGAAGCGGTGCCACCCCGCGCCGCGAGAGGCCTGCGGCAGCGAGCTCGCGGCAGAGCGCACGGCCCGGGCCGCCCGCGCGGCCGCATCCTCGTGCTCGAGCTGCGCACGTCGCTCCAACTGCTGGGCCTGCCAGCGCAGTGCCTCCGCCGGGTCCGGGCCCACGAGGGGGGCCGGTGCGGTCAACCGCGCCGCTTCGTTGCGCAACCCGGCGGCTCGACGCAGCAGGAACTGGACCTCGGCCACCGCTGCGCCGTAGGTCAGGAGCGCCGCCGCCGCCTGCGCGTAGGCGGGCGGCACGGGGCGCACCCGGCGCCGCACTGCGCTCAGCGCGGCGGCGAAGTGCTCGGAGGCCGGACCGCGCCACAGCGACGTCGCCCGGCTGCCCTGGGCCAGCGCGTCGTCTGCGTCCTGCAGCACGGCGCTCACGGCCCGCAGCCGGCCAGAGAGCAGGTCCAGAGCCGCGAGATCAGCTCCCGCGAGAGACGTCACGGGGGCACCGGAGCGCTTCCGGGCTGCGGCGCCGGGCTGAGGGTCACCGACGCCGGCGGGCGCAGCGCGGGGTACTCCGGGCGTGGTGTCAGCACGGGCAACCGGCGCGCGATCGCGTCCTCGGTGGAGCGGTACCACTCCTGCGCCTGCACCAGGTTGTTGCCCAGCCAGCGCAAGGTCTCCGAGAGCTCCCACACCGCGAGCTCGCCGGAGGTGACGAAGTCAGCGACCGCCGTACGGACCAGCGGGTGCGGCAGCGCGTTGGCGAGACCGAGCAGTCGCCGTCGCTGATCAGCGACGTCGCGCAGCGCAGCCGATGCTGCGCGGAGCGGAGCGGCGGCAGCGAGGAGGTCGGTGGGGAGCACCTGGACCGAGGGCATGACCGGACCGTACGAGCAAACGCGGCGGAGCATCGCGCGCTGTCCACAGGCTCAGTCGAGCGCGGAGAGCCCGTCGGTGTCGAGGGTGATCTCGAGCCCTTCGTCGGCGAGCGCCTCCCGGACGACGGAGAACGCGACCCCGCTGGAGTAGCCCTTGCGGGCGAGCATCCCGGCAAGCCGGCGCACCCGGACGTCTGCCGCCAGTCCCCTGGTGGACGGCAGCTTGCGGTCCACCAGCGCTCGGGCGGTGGCCCGCTCCTGCGCCGGGTCCAGCTCGTCGAGGGCCTCTCGCGCGACGTCGTCGTCGACGCCCTTGCGGCGCAGCTCGTGCTGCAACGCCCGGCTGGCCAGGCCACGCCCGCGGTGTCGCGAGGTCACCCACATCTGGGAGAACAGCGCGTCGTCGATCAGCCCGACCTCGGTGAAGCGGCTCAAGACCTCCTCAGCCACCTCGTCGGGGATGTCGCGCTTGGCCAGGGTGACGCCGAGCTCCGCGCGGGTGCGCGGGGCGAAGCTGAGCTGCTGCAGGCAGATCTCACGCGCCCGCTCAGCCGGGTCGAGGTCGACCTCCGGGGCGCGGGAGCGCGTGCCGCCGGCCTCGCCAGCGGCACGTCTCCCGCGCCCGAAGGAGCTCACCTACAGGTCGACCGGGACCGGCGCGACCAGGTCGAGGTCGATCGGGGCGTCCGCGTCGAGCACGGCGCCGACTCCCAGCTTTTCCTTGATGCGCTTCTCGATCTCGTCGGCGAGGTCGGGGTTGTCGCGCAGGAACGACCGCGCGTTCTCCTTGCCCTGGCCGAGCTGGTCGCCCTCGTAGGTGTACCAAGCACCGGACTTGCGCACGATGCCGTGCTCGACCCCCACGTCGATGAGCGAGCCCTCGCGGCTGATGCCGACGCCGTAGACGATGTCGAACTCAGCGATCTTGAACGGCGGGGCGACCTTGTTCTTGACGATCTTGGCGCGGGTGCGGTTGCCGACCGCGTCGCCGCCGTCCTTGAGCGTCTCGATCCGGCGTACGTCAATGCGGACCGACGCGTAGAACTTCAGCGCCTTGCCACCGGTCGTCGTCTCCGGGCTGTTGTGCACAACGACGCCGTCGGCGAGGTAGTTGTGCGTGCCCTCCACCTCGATGTCGAAGCGGTGCATCGACCGGGTCTTGGGCTTGATCTTGACCTCGAGAACGGGCGCTGGCACCGGCAGCACGGTCGGCTCGACGAACTCCGGCTCGACCGCGAACTGACCGCGGTAGCGCTCGAGCAGCTTGTGCTGCATCGACGGGTGAACGTAGGGCGCGATGAGCGCGTGCAGCTTGGCCGTCTCTTCCTTGGCAAACGAGAGCACGGCTTGCTGGCGCGCGCCGCGCAGGGACAGCGTCGGGTGAAGGTCGAAGGCGCCGGCCAAGTGCTCGACCAACCGCTGCTGGGTGCCCTCACTCATGCCCTGCACGCAGATCTCGCTGCGGCCGCTGCCGTCCTTCGTGCGCTCCTGCACACCCTTGGCGCGCTCGGTGTAGCCGCCGTCGTCCATGTACCAGACGGCGAGTGCCAGCGGCGTCAGTGCCTTGAGGTAGTCGTAAGACAGGTGCTTGCGCCCATCGCCGAGGTAGACCGCCTGGCGCAGCTCGGCCAGCTCGGGCAGCGGAGTCAGGTCAACGAACGCGGCGCCCTTGGCGTTGGTGCTTCTCGACTGCTTGATGTTGCCGAACAGCGAAGCCTTCCAGTCGAGGTAGTCGACCTGCTTGGCTCCGTGGCCCATCCGGTACCGCGTGCCGAGGCTGCCCTTGATCCGGCTTGGCGACAGCGCACCATCGCCCATCAGGCCACCCAGGACGACCTGCCACTGCTGCGGGCTGAGGCGATGAGTCTGCGCGAGCATCACGCGATCCCCGGCGATCAGCTCGCCGGCCTCACGCCAGCCGCCCGGCGTACGGACGAGGTGGTTGGCGGTCACGCCCATCTGGGCCCGGCCGTTGCCCCCGGGCTTGGCCACGGTGATCTGCAGGAACTGGTCTGTCACGCTGTTGTCGAACCAGTTGACAACTCTCTTCGGCACGACCCGACCGAGCTCGGGGTCGTAGGACAGGACCTCGACGGGCAGCTTCTGGTTGACGATCTTGCCGATCTTCTCCGAGGTCCCGTCGGCGAGCTCAATCCGAGTGCTATAAGAAAAACATCCGAACATGACGCCGATCTTCTCGCGGAGCTGGTTGATGAAGATGGCGGTGGTGTTGGTGTTGGACAGCGCGCCGGTCATCTTGCGCAGGGCCTGGCTCATCAGCCGGGCCTGCAGGCCGACGTGGCTGTCGCCCATCTCGCCCTCGATCTCGGCCCGCGGCACGAGCGCGGCCACCGAGTCGATGACGATGATGTCGAGGGCGCCCGACCGGATCAGCATGTCGGCGATCTCGAGCGCCTGCTCCCCCGTGTCGGGCTGGGAGACCAGCAGCGCGTCCGTGTCGACGCCGAGCTTCTTGGCGTAGTCGGGGTCGAGCGCGTGCTCGGCGTCGATGAACGCCGCGATCCCGCCCGCCGCCTGCGCGTTAGCCACCGCGTGCAACGCCACTGTCGTCTTTCCCGAGCTCTCCGGTCCGTAGATCTCCACCACGCGGCCGCGCGGCAGGCCGCCGATGCCGAGCGCGACGTCCAGCGCGATCGAGCCGGTCGGGATGACGCCGATCGGGACGCGCACCTCGTCACCGAGGCGCATCACCGAGCCCTTGCCGAAGTTCTTGTCGATCTGCGCGAGCGCCATCTCGAGCGCCTTCTCGCGGTCCGGTCCTGCCATGGGGTCTCTCCTGGTGTCTGGACGAGCGAGCGGCTCGTGTCGG
>JANPHZ010000258.1:0-4515 GCA_031424715.1 Frankiaceae bacterium | reverse complement strand
GCGGGCAAGACCTGCATCCTCGTCGACGACATGATCGACACGGGGGGCACGATCACCAAGGCGGCCGACCTGCTGTTCGAGAACGGCGCCGCCGAGGTCATCGTCACCGCGACCCACGGCGTGCTGTCCGGCCCGGCCATGGACCGGCTCAAGAACAGCCGGATCGGCGAGGTCATCGTCACCAACACGCTGCCGATCGACCCGGCCAGCCGCTTCGACAAGCTCACCGTGCTGTCCATCGCGCCGCTCATCGCTCGGGCCATCAGCGAGGTCTTCGAAGACGGCTCGGTCACCAGCCTGTTCGACGGCCAGGCCTGACCCCTTCGGCGTGACGGCCGGACCCGGTAGAGTCGGGGATCGCGCAATCGCGCCCACACGCTGAGCATGCCGGTCAAGGCATGTCGTTCGAGGAGAGTTCTGCCGTGTCCGAGGTCCGCATCGTCGCTGAGCCCCGCACCGAGTTCGGCAAGGGCCACGCTCGTCGTGTGCGCATGGCCAACAAGGTGCCCGCCGTCCTCTACGGACACGGCGACAAGCCGCGGCACTTCTCCCTGCCCGGCCACGAGCTGATGCTGGCGCTGCGCCACGACGCCAACGCGCTGCTCACCCTCGAGACCGAGGACGGCGACCAGCTCGCGCTGGCCAAGGCCGTCGTGCGTGACCCGCTCAAGGGGTTCCTCGAGCACATCGACCTCGTCGCCGTCCGCAAGGGCGAGAAGGTCACCGTCGAGGTCGCCATCCACCTCGTCGACAGCGCCGCCCCGGACACCCTGGTCGACCAGCAGACGATGACGCTGACCGTCGAGGCCGAGGCGACCCACCTGCCCGAGCAGCTCGAACTCAGCATCAAGGGCCTGTCTGCCGGCAAGAAGCTCACCGCCGCTGACGTCCCGCTGCCCGCGGGTGTCACCCTGCAGCAGGACCCCGAGCACGTCATCGTGCAGGGACTCGGGGTCGTCTCCGAGGAGCAGCTCGAGGCCGAGCTCGCCGCTGCCGAGGAGGAGCTGGGCTCCGGCCAGGCAGGCGCCGAGGCGCTCGAGGCCGAAGCGGCCGCCGAGGAGGGCGACACCTCCACGAAGGCCGGCGAGGGCGACGCTGCCTCCGACGCCGTCGCGGCGACCGACGAGACCCCCGCCGAGTAGGTGCCCGAGCGGCCCTGGCTCGTCGTCGGGCTGGGCAACCCCGGACCGGCGTACGCCGGCAACCGGCACAACGCGGGCTTCCTCGTCCTCGACGAGCTCGCGGGGCGGATCGGCGGACGATTCAAGGCCCACAAGGGCCGGGTCGACCTCATCGAGGGCCGGCTGGCAGGGCAGCGCGCGCTGCTCGCCAAGCCCAAGACCTTCATGAACACCTCCGGCGGTCCGGTGGCCAGCCTGCGTGACTTCTTCAAACTCGACGTCGCGCAGCTCGTCGTCGTCCACGACGAGCTCGACATCCCCTACGGCGCCGTGCGGCTCAAGCGCGGCGGTGGCGACAACGGGCACAACGGGCTGCGCTCGATCACCAGCGCGCTGGGCTCGGGCGACTACCTGCGGGTGCGCGTGGGCATCGGCCGTCCGCCCGGTCGTCAGGACCCGGCTGACTTCGTGCTCAAGGACTTCGGCGCCGCCGAGCGCAAGGACCTGCCGTTCCTGCTCGACCGCGGCGCCGATGCGGTCGAGGCGCTGCTGACCGGGCCGCTCGAGGCCGCGCAGAACACCGTGCACGCCCTGCCGCCGTTCGCCTGACTCCATCGGCGACGATGGGTCGTGCCCGCCCCACTCGCCGCCCTGCTCGTCATCGTGTCCTCGGCCGCAGTGCTCGTCGCGGAGGTGCTCGTCAGTCGCCTGGTGGCGCCCTACGTCGGGCTGACCTTGGAGACCTTCACCGCTGCCATCGGTGTCGCGCTCGCGGCGATCGCCGCCGGAGCCGCAGCGGGCGGACGCCTCGCCGACGCGGTGGACCCTCGGCGCTGGCTCGGGCCCGCTCTCGTCACGGGCGGCGCCTTGCTCCTGGCGGCGCGCCCGACGGTCTTCGCCGTCGGCGACCGCTTCCGGGGGGAGGGCCCGGTCGGCACCGTCATCCTGGTCCTGCTCGCCGTCGCTCCCGCGGTGTTCGTGCTCTCCGTCGTACCGCCGGCCGTGGTCAAGCTGCGGCTGACGACGCTGGAGGACACCGGCCGGACCGTCGGTCGGCTCTCCGCTCTGGGCACGTTGGGCGCCCTTGGGGGGACGTTCCTCACCGGCTTCGTCCTGCTGGCGGCGCTGCCCACCTCGCGCCTGCTGCTGGTGACCGGGGTGGTGCTGGTCGGCCTCGGGCTGGTGTGCTCGGGGCTGCTGCCGCGCACTCGCTCGGGTCCACCCACGGCGGTCCTGACGGTCGTCGCGTTGCTGACCGGCGGATGGCTCGTCGTCGCCGACAGCAGCTGTGACGTCGAGACGCGCTACTACTGCGCCACGGTCGAGACCGACGCCGCGCGGCCCAGCGGCCGGACCCTGGTTCTGGACGGACTACGGCATGCCTACGTCGATCTGCGCGACCCCGCCTACCTCGAGTTCGCCTACACCAAGCGCATCGCCGACGTGCTGGCCGTGCAGCGGCCGGGCCCGCTGGACGTGCTTCATCTCGGCGGTGGGGGCTTCTCCGTCCCGCGGCACCTGTCCGCCGTACGTCCCGGGTCGCGCAGCACCGTGCTCGAGGTCGACCCGCAGATCCCCGAGATCGGACGGGACCGGCTCGGTCTCGTCACCGGCCCGGACCTCGCGGTGCGGGTGGGTGACGCCCGCAGTCTGATCGCCGAGGAACCCGCTGCGTCGTACGACGTGGTCGTGGGCGACGCCTTCGGCAGCCTGGCCGTGCCGTGGCACCTGACCACAGCCGAGATGATCGACCAGGTGCGCAGGGTTCTCCGGCCGGGTGGCGTCTACGTCCTCAACGTGATCGACTACCCGCCGCTCGCGTTCGGGCGCGCTGAGACGGCCACGCTGCTCGCTGCCTTTGCCGATGTCGCTCTGCTCGCGACGGTCGACACGGTGCAGGGCCGGGCGGGCGGCAACCTGGTGCTCGTCGGATCCGATCGCCCCCTGCCCGTCGACCTGCTTGCGCAGCGGGCCACGAGTCGCGGCGAGGCGGCGATCGGCGCCGCGCAAACCCGAGGCTTCGCCGGTGACGCGCACGTGCTGACCGATGATCGAGCCCCGGTGGACCAGCTCCTGACGCCCTACAGCGTGAGGGGCTGAATCCCGGCCGCATAGGCTGAGGTGTCCCCTGACGACCCCCCGGCCGCGGCCGTGCGGGGCTGTCCGTGTTGCCCCGAAAGGCTTGTTGTGCAGCTGTCCGGCCTTCTCGACCTCGTGTCGAGCGACCCGTCCCTGGCGCGCGCGCTGCAGGCGCCGACCGCAGCCAGCCTCGACCTCAGCGCACCGGCCGGGCTACGTCCGTTCGTCCTCGCGGGCCTGGCCCGGCAGGGCCGCACGGTGCTCGCGGTCACCGCCACCGGGCGCGAGGCCGAGGACCTCGTCGATGCACTGGGCAGCGTGATGGACCCGCACCGGGTGGCGCTCTTCCCCTCCTGGGAGACGCTGCCGCACGAGCGGCTCAGCCCGCGCGCCGACACGGTCGGCCGACGCCTCGCGGTGCTGCGCCGGCTTGCCCACCCCAGCAGCGACGACCCCGCCACCGGTCCGGTCGACGTCGTCGTCGCGCCGGTGCGCAGCATCCAGCAGCCGCAGGTCCCAGGTCTGGGCGACCTCGAGCCCGTCGAGCTCCGCCCCGGCCAGGACATCGACGGTGGCCTGGACGCCGTCGTACGCCGGCTCGTCGACATCTCCTACGCCAGGGTCGAGCTGGTCGAGAAGCGCGGCGAATTCGCCGTACGCGGTGGGATCTTGGACGTCTTCCCACCGACCGAGGAGCACCCGGTACGCGTCGAGCTGTGGGGCGACACGGTCGAGGAAGTGCGCTTTTTCAAGGTGTCCGACCAGCGGTCGCTGCACGTCGCCGAGCACGGGCTGTGGGCGCCCCCGTGTCGCGAACTGCTGCTCACACCACAGGTGCGCGCCCGCGCGAAGGCCCTGGCGGCGACCCACCCCGAGCTCGCCGACATCCTCGACAAGGTCGCCGACGGGACCCCGGTCGAGGGCATGGAGGCGTTCGCGCCCGTGCTGGCCGACGAGCTGCGGCTGCTCATCGACGAGTTGGGGCCGGACGCCTCCGTCGTCGTGTGCGACCCCGAGAAGGTGCGCACCAGGGCGCACGACCTCGTGCGCACCAGCCAGGAGTTCCTCGACGCGTCCTGGTCGACGGCCGCGGTCGGTGGCGTCGCCCCCATCGATCTGGGCGCCGCTGCCTACCGCACGCTGGTCGACGTCCGCGACCACGCAGCCCAGATCGGCCTGCCCTGGTGGACCGTCACCCCGTTCACCGCCGACGAGGACCTCGAGGACGACGCGGTGGTCCTGGCCGCCCAGCAGGCCACGGCCTACCGCGGTGAGACCGACCGCGCGGTGCAGGACCTGCGCGGGTGGCTCGCCG
>JANPHZ010000257.1:0-6715 GCA_031424715.1 Frankiaceae bacterium | reverse complement strand
GCAGCAGCTGCGGACCGGAACCCGCGCGGTCGACGTACGCGGGATCGCCGGTGCTCTCGTCGGGCGGGCCGATCTCGTCGACTGGCGGATCGTGCTCGGGCCCTCTGCTCGCGACGACGCCGACGAGGTCCTCGTCTACGTCGCGCCGACGCCCGACGCGGACCAGTCCGACCTCGCCGTTGCCGTCGCTCGCGACATCCGCACCGCCGCAGGGCTGTTGCCCACGCAGGTGCTGCTCGTGGAGCGCTCGGAGCTGCCCTATGACGGCGTGCCGCTCAGCCGTCGCGTCCTGATGCGCTGACCGACCCGGGCCGCACGGGCTCGCCGTAGGCTCGCTGCGTGGCCTACCTCGACCATGCGGCATCGACGCCCATGCTGCCCGAGGCCGTCGCGGCAGTCACGGCCGCGATGGTCAGGACGGGCAACCCGTCCTCGCTGCACGCTGCGGGTCGCGCCGCCCGGCGTACGGTCGAGGAGGGACGCGAGGCGCTGGCAGCCGCGCTCGGCGCGCGGCCCTCGGAGGTCGTCTTCACCGGGGGCGGCACCGAGAGCGACAACCTCGCCGTCAAGGGGATCTACTTCGCCCGGCGGGCAGCGGACCCGCGGCGCACCCGCATCCTGGCCAGTGCCGTCGAGCATCACGCGGTGCTCGACGCGGTCGAGTGGCTGGTCGAGCACGAGCACGCCAGCGTCACCTGGCTGCCGGTCGACGCTGTCGGTCGCGTCCATCCCGACGAGCTGCGCGCGTTCCTCACCGACGACGTCGCGCTCGTCACGGTGATGTGGGCCAACAACGAGGTCGGCACTGTCCAGCCGATCCGCCAGCTCGCCGAGGTCGCCCACGAGCGAGGCGTGCCCTTCCACACCGATGCCGTGCAGGCCGTCGGGCAGCTGCCGCTGGACTTCGCGGCCTCCGGTGTCGACGCCCTGACCGTCACCGGCCACAAGTTCGGCGGACCACTGGGCTCCGGCGCCCTGCTCATCGGGCGCGAGATCGCCTGCACCCCGCTGCTGCACGGGGGCAACCAGGAGCGCGACATCCGGTCGGGCACCGTCGATGCGCCGGGCGTCGCTGGGCTCGCGGCGGCAGCCACCCTCGCCACCGAGCGACAGCCGGTCACTGCAGCGCGGCTGGCCGCGCTGCGCGACGACCTTGTCGCCCGCGTGCTGACCGCGGTGCCCGACGCGGTGCTCAACGGCGATCCGGGCTCCCTGCGGCTCCCGGGCAACGCCCACTTCTCCTTCCCCGGCTGTGAGGGCGACTCCCTGCTGCTCCTGCTCGACGCCCGCGGTGTCGAGGTGTCCACCGGGTCGGCCTGCTCGTCCGGTGTCGCGCGCCCCTCTCACGACCTGCTGGCGATGGGCGCGGACGAGGACCGCGCGCGCGCGTCGCTGCGCTTCTCCCTGGGGCACACCTCCACCGCTGCCGATGTCGACGCCCTGATCGAGGCGCTCCCCGCGGTGGTTGAGCGGGCTCGGCTCGTACGCCGGTGAAGCTCCTCGCGGCCATGTCGGGCGGCGTCGACTCGGCAGTGGCGGCGGCCCTCGCCGTCGACGCCGGACATGACGTCACGGGAGTGCACCTCGCGCTGTCGGAAGCCCCGGCCACCTTGCGGTCCGGCTCGCGGGGTTGCTGCTCGCGCGAGGACGCCCGCGACGCTGCGCGGACGGCCGACGTGCTCGACATCCCCTTCTACGTCTGGGATCTCGCCGATCGCTTCCGGTCTGAGGTCATCGACGACTTCGTCGCGGAGTACGCCGCCGGGCGCACCCCCAACCCCTGCCTGCGCTGCAACGAGCGGATCAAGTTCACGGCCGTCCTCGACCGCGCTCTCGCGCTCGGTTTCGACGGCGTCGTGACCGGACACCACGCCCGGCTCGACCAGGGCGTGCTGCGCCGCTCGGTCGACCCCGACAAGGACCAGTCATACGTACTCGCCGTCCTCACCCCCGAGCAGCTCGCCGGCACCGTGCTGCCGCTCGGCCAGCTGACCAAGGCGCAGGTCCGCGAGCTGGCTGCGGCCAGAGGCCTTGCCGTCGCCGACAAGCCGGACTCGCACGACATCTGCTTCATCGCCGATGGCGACACCGCCGGCTTCCTGCGCGAGCGGCTCGGCGACCAGCCGGGCCCGGTGGTCGACGCGCTGACCGGCGCGGTCGTGGGGCAGCACTCCGGTGCCTACGGCTACACCGTCGGCCAGCGCAAGGGCCTGCACCTGACGGTTCCGGCCCCCGACGGCCGACCCCGCTACGTGCTCTCGCTGTCGCCGGTCGACCGGTCGGTGACGGTCGGTCCGGTGGAGGCTCTCGAGGTCGGCGAGGTCAGCGCCGTGCGTCCGCTGCTGCTCGCGGACGCGCTGCCCACCCGCTGCCGGGTGCAGCTGCGCGCGCACGGGATGGTGCACCACTGCACGGTCCGCGAGAGCGACGAAGGGTGGACGATCGCCCTCGACACCCCGGCTCGGGGGATCGCTGCCGGTCAGGCCGCCGTTCTCTACGACGGGGACCGCGTCGTCGGCAGTGCAACCGTTTCCGCCGCGCGCTGACGGATAGGTTGGCAGGTATGGCCGAGAGCGACGACGTACACCTGCCCGACCTGCAGGTCATCCAGCGCTACAGCCTGGCGGTCCGGGGTGCCTCGGCCCCCCGCGCGGAGGTGATCGCGGCCCTCACGGCCGACCTCGAGTGGTTGCGCGGCGGGGTGCGGCGTCGTACGACGACAACGGCGGCGGCCGCGCCGGTGCCCGCGACTGCGACGAATGCCAGCCCGGTGAAGAAGGCTCCGGCCAAGCAGGCTCCGGTCAAGAAGGGTCCGGCCAAGAAGGCCCCCGCCTCGCCCAAGAGCGGCGCGCGCCGGGCGTGACACCGGCCTGGCCGCTGCCCCCGGGCGTGGCAACCGGAGTGGGCAGCATGCCGGGCGAAGACCCGCGCGAGACCGCTCGGACCGTTCTGGGGGAGCTGGGTGCCTTCCCGTTCCTGCCCGAGCTGCCCGCCCGAGGACCGTGGGCAGACCTCACTGGGCGGTCTACCGCGTTGCTCGCCGACCTGCACGTCGACCTGCAGCCCAGCGGCTGGCGCATCACCGCTCGGCCGTCCCGGGACGGCCAGCGGGCCCGCGACCTGCTGGCGCGTGACCTCGATGCGCTCGAGGAGACGGGCGAGCAACCGGCCGCGCTCAAGGTGGCCTGCGCGGGGCCGTGGACCCTCGCGGCGACGGTTGAGCTCGGCCGCGGTGACCGGCTGCTCGCCGATCACGGCGCCGTCGCCGACCTGACCGCAAGCCTGGCGCAGGGCCTGCGCGAGCACCTGGCCGACCTGCAACGCCGGTTCCCCGGAGCGACGCTGGTCCTGCAGCTGGACGAGCCGGCGCTGCCCGGCGTGCTCGCGGCGCAGATCCCGACCGCCAGCGGATTCGGTCGGCTGCGTGCCCCGGATCGTCAGACCGCCCGGGACCGCCTCGCGGAGGTGCTCGGCGTCGCTGACCACACCGTCGTGCACTGCTGCGCACCCTCGCCGCCCGTCGCCCTGTGCGTCGAGGCGGGCGCAGGAGCGCTCTCGCTGGACGCGACGCTGCTGACCCCGCGGGACGACGACGACCTCGGCAGCGCCGTCGAGCAGGGCCGCGCGCTGCTGCTCGGCCTGGTCCCCTCGGTCGACGCGCGGCTGTCCCACCTCGACGCCATCATGGAGCCGGCCACGCGGCTGTGGCGTCGGCTGGGGTTCGACGCCGACCGCCTGTCGGCGACCGTCGTCCCCACACCGACGTGCGGGCTGGCAGGGGCCTCGCCGGCCCACGCCGTGCAGGCGCTGCGGGCGTGCGTAGAGATCGCCCGACGATTGGGGGAGGCACCCGAGTGAGCGAGCTGGTGGACGGGGTTCCCGTCGCGGACCGCGAGCGCCACGCCGAGCTGGCGCGCACGATCGAGGACCTGGCCTTCGGCTACTACGTGCTGGCCCAGCCCAAGGCCTCGGACAGCGAGTACGACGCCCTGATGCGCGAGCTCACCGCTCTGGAAGAGCGCCATTCGACCCTGCGCACCCCGGACTCGCCTTCCCAGAAGGTGATGGAGTCGTTCTCGACCGACTTCACCCCGGTCGACCACCTCGAGCGGCTCATGAGCCTGGACAACGTCTTCACCGCCGACGAGCTGCAGGCCTGGGCCGACCGTGCGGCGCGCAACGCGGGCGACGGCTTGCGGTGGTTGTGCGAGCTGAAGATCGACGGGCTCGCGGTCGCGCTCGTCTACCGGGAGGGCCGGCTGGTGCGGGCCGCGACCCGCGGCGACGGGCGCACGGGGGAGGACATCACCGGCAACGTGCGGACGCTCGCCAGCGTCCCGGACCGCCTGGTGGGCAAGGACATCCCCGCGTTGCTCGAGGTCCGCGGCGAGGTCTTCCTGGCCACGCAGGACTTCGCCGATCTCAACGCTCGGCTGGTGGCGGAGGAGAAGGCGCCGTTCGCCAACCCGCGCAACGCGGCCGCCGGATCGCTGCGGCAGAAGGACCCACGGGTCACCGCGTCGCGTCCGCTCAGCCTCACGTTGCACGGGATCGGCGCGCGCGAGGGCTTCGACCCGGGCAGCCAGTCAGAGGCCTACGAGCGGGTCGCGGAGTGGGGGCTGCCGGTGTCGAGCCGCTACGAGGTGCACGACGACCTCGCGGGAGCGCAGCGCTACATCGCCCACTGGGGCGAGCACCGCCACGACGTGGAGCACGACATCGACGGTGTGGTGGTCAAGGTCGACCAGATCTCGTTGCAGCGGCGGCTCGGCGCGACCTCCAAGGCGCCGCGCTGGGCGATCGCCTTCAAGTACCCCCCGGAAGAGGCGACCACCAAACTCCATGACATCCGGGTCAACGTGGGGCGCACCGGCCGGGTCACGCCGTTCGCCTTCATGGAACCGGTGCAGGTCGGCGGCGTGATGGTCAAGCTCGCCACCCTGCACAACCAGGACGAGGTCCTCCGCAAGGGCGTACTGATCGGCGACACTGTCGTCGTACGACGCGCCGGCGACGTCATCCCCGAGGTGCTTGGTCCGGTGGTGGCCCTGCGCGACGGCAGCGAGCGGCCGTTCGTCATGCCGACGCGCTGCCCCGAGTGCGACACCGAGCTCGGTCGGCCGGAGGGCGAGGTCGACGTCCGCTGCCCCAACACCGTGTCGTGTCCGGCGCAGCTGCGGGAGGCGGTGTTCCACTTCGCCGGCCGGGGCGCGATGGACATCGACGGGCTTGGCTACGAAACAGCGATCGCGTTGCTGCAGGAGCAGCGGCTCACTGATATCGGCGGGGTCTTCCACTTGGCCGAGGAGTCTTTCGAGGGCTTGCGCGGCTTCGGTCCTAAGAAGATCGCGCAGGTGCTGCGCGGCGTCGAGGCCGCGCGCGACCGACCCGTCTGGCGATTGCTGGTCGGCCTGTCGATTCGGCACTGCGGTCCGACGGCGGCGCAAGATCTCGCGCGGCAGTTCCGTTCTGTCGACGCGATCATGGCGGCGACTCCTGAGGAGCTTGCCGCGGTGGACGGCGTCGGACCCGTGGTGGCCCAGGCGGTGGCCAGCTGGTTCGCCGAGCCGCGGAACCGCGAGATCGTCGGGCGGATCCGGGCCGGCGGCGCACGGATGGAGGACGAGGGCTTTGACGAGGGGCCACGCCCGCTCGAGGGCATCACCGTCGTGGTGACCGGAACGCTCGAGTCCTACAGCCGCGACGGAGCGACCGAGGCGATCCAGGCCCAGGGCGGGAAGGTCACCGGGAGCGTGTCGAAGAAGACCGACTTCGTGGTGGTGGGCGCGGACCCCGGCGCCAGCAAGTACGACAAGGCCGTGAAGCTCGGCGTACCCACCCTCGACGACGCGGGCCTGGTGCTGCTGCTGACCGCAGGAGCCGAGGCGGCGCGTGCCGCCGCGCAGGTGGTCACGCCGGACTGACGGCGATATCGTTCGGGCATGACCGAGCGCAAGCCGGCGGGAATGTCGTGGGAGTCCTTTGCGGACAGGCAGTTCCGCGAGGCCGAGGAGCGCGGGGAGTTCAAGGACCTCCCCGGCTTCGGCAAGCCGCTGCCGGGCGTCGGTGAGGAGATCGACGAGCTCTGGTGGGTGAAGAGCAAGCTGCAGCGTGAGGGCCTGTCGCTGCTGCCACCGTCGCTGGCGCTGCGCAAAGAGGTGGAGGACGCTCGCGAGCGCGTGCCTCATGCGCGCTCGGAAGCTGCCGTACGCCGCCTCGTCGAGGAGCTCAACGCCAAGATCGTCGACGTCAACGCGCGGACCTTCGACGGGCCACCCTCCAATGTCGTACCGCTGAACGTGGACGCGCAGGTGCAGCGGTGGACCGACGCCGAGGCTGCCCGGGTCGCGGCCGCGCAGGCCGCCGGCCCGCAGGTCGAGGCGCCGGAGCCGGAGCCGGTCCGCCCACGCGGTCTCCTGGGACGTGCCCGGGTCCTCGCCCAGACCCTTTTCCGGCGGCGGTAGGGACCGGCTCGTCCGCTGCGAGGTCTACTCCCGCTGTGGTGTCGGCAGCCGCCGCCCTGCGCCAGTCCCTTGCCACCACGGGATCCGCAGGTCCTGGTGGCTGATCCTTGCGCGGTGCCAGGCGGTGTGGTGCCTTCGGCAGAGCAGGACCAGGTTGTGGACGTCGGTGCTGCCACCGTCGGCGCGGGCGAGCAGGTGGTGGACGTCGCAGAAGGCAGGGGGCCGACTGCATCCCTTGGCGGTGCAGCAGC
>JANPHZ010000256.1:0-33872 GCA_031424715.1 Frankiaceae bacterium | reverse complement strand
GGGCATCGAGGTGGCGATGACCGGCAGCTCGGTGCTGTGGAGCGACTTCAACTCCGCCAACCGGGACGCCATGATCAAGAGCGAGCTCATCTCGTGGCCCGTCACGCTCGGCATCCTGGTGCTGGCGTTCGGCTCGTTGGTGGCTGCGGGCCTGCCGCTGATGCTGACGATCATCGGCCTCGTCGCCGCTGCCGGCTCGCTGTACATCGGTACGCTGTTCGGCGACATCTCCATCTGGGCCATGAACTTCGCGCTGATGTTCGCCCTGGCGTTGGGCATCGACTACGCACTGTTCCTCGTGGTGCGCTTCCGGGCGGCGCACTTCGGCGCGTCGGAGAACGTCGTTGAAGCGGTCGCCGAGACGATGGAGACCGCCGGCAAGGCGGTCCTGTTCAGCGGCCTGACGGTGCTCATCAGCCTGTCCGCCGTACTGCTCGTCCCGTCGCCTGCCGTGCAGTCGATGGCGCTCGGCATCATGCTGGCGGTCGTCTTCGTCCTCGCCGCTACGTTGACGCTCCTGCCGGCGGTCCTCGCCCGGCTCGGTGACCGCGTCGACGCGGTCTCCCTCCCGTGGGTGCACGCCGGTGAGCACCGCTCGCCGAAGTTCGCCGCATGGGCGGAGCGGCTGTGGAAGCGCCCGGTCGCGTACGGAGCCGTGGCGCTCATCGTGCTCATCGCCCTGGCGCTGCCGGTCTTCGGGCTGCGCACCGGCATGCCCAGCATCAAGGTCGTGCCGGAGGACGAGTCGAGCCGCGTCGGCTACGCGCTCGTGACCGAGGCATTCGGCCCCGGCGCACCCGGCATGCTCCAGGTCGTCGCGCCGAAGGGCGATGCGGCCCAGACCAGCGCGGTCCTGGCCGCCGACGAGGGCATCGCCCAGGTCATGCCGACCGTGACGGCCGAGGACGGCACCGCGCTCGTCCAGGCGGTGCCGACGATGGACCCGTCCTCACCGGAGATGGGCGACACGATCGACCGGCTTCGGGCCGACCTACCGGACCAGGCTCTCGTCGGGGGCGCGGCTGTGGAGAACTACGACCTGGAGAACCTGCTTGAGGAGAAGGCACCACTGGTCATCGGCGTGGTCCTGGCCCTCGGGTTCGTCCTCCTGCTGGTTGCGCTCCAGGCACCCCTGATCTCCGCGCTCGGCGTCCTGACCAACCTGCTGGCCACCGCCGCTGCCTTCGGCGTCGCGCGCCTCATCTTCGACGAGGGCATCGGATCGGACCTGCTCGGCTTCGAGTCCCAGGGCTTCCTGGACGCCTGGGCGCCGGTCTTCTTCTTCGCGATGATCTTCGCGATCGGGATGGACTACACCGTCTTCCTGCTTGCGAGTGCGAAGGAGCACTGGGAGAAGAGCGGCGACGCGAAGGAGGCGATGGTCGGCGGGCTTGCCCACTCCGGCCGGACGATCTTCGCGGCGGCGGGTGTCATGGTCGCGGTCTTCTTCACCTTCTCCCTGTCCGAGCCGCTGCCGCCGAAGGAGATGGGGATCATCCTCGGCGTCGCGGTTCTCCTCGACGCCTTGCTGATCCGCCTGCTCCTCCTGCCCGTCCTGCTGCGACTGACAGGCAAGGCAGCGTGGGCTAGCCCCGCGTGGCTGCGCAAGGTCCTGCCGAACGTGACCTTCAGCCACTGACCCGAGCTGCGCTGGCCGCGACGCCCTCGACCTCGGCTCGCGGGCAGCGCCTCCCAATGGCGCCGCGCCAGCGCGGACGACCCGGGAAATGGCCGTCAAGGGGGAGACCGTCGTGTTCTCGCAACCGGGAGCCCTGCCTGCTCCGTCCGCCTGACCGCAGCGGGGCCGGCGCACGACCTGAGGAGGACGCAGTGGGCGCGGTCCCGCTTGCGTGCGCGGCGGGGAACACTTCCGCCTCACAGATGTTGGCACTTATACCCCCCGCGGTAATGGACCGCAGATGAAGGAGAGACCGATGCACATCGAGACATCGCTCGACGAGCTGGACGCGGCGCGCGCTGCAGGCGCCAAGGTGGTCGATGTTCGGGAGAGCGACGAATACAGCGTCGGGCACGTGCCGTCGGCGCGGCTGATGCCGCTCGCAACCGTCGCGGCACGCGTAGATGAGCTCCGGGGAGACGCCCCGGTCCACGTCATCTGCGCCAGCGGCGCGCGCAGTGCCCAGGCGGTCGAGGTCCTGCAGCAACTGGGAGTGGAGGCCCGCTCGGTCGCCGGAGGCACCAACGCCTGGATCCGCAGCGGCCGCCCCGTCGAGACCGGCGCCCCGGCCTGAGCTCGAGCCGACCCGACCGCGGGGCGGGCGCCCAAGCGCCGCGGGACTGTTGTTGTTGCACGCACAGCGCCGGGACCGGCGCCCCGAGCCAGGAGACCGCATGAAGCTCGAACAGGACGCCGTGAAGATCGCCGTGAACCGGCTGCGGCGTGCCGAAGGCCAGATCGCCGGCGTCATCCGCATGCTCGAGCAGGGCCGCGAGTGCAAGGACGTCGTCACGCAGCTGGCCGCCGTGTCGCGAGCCTTGGACAAGGCCGGCTTCACAATCGTCGCCAGTGGCCTCAAGCAGTGCCTGCTCGAGGAGGGCGATGACGCCGGCCTCGACGTGGCGCAGATGGAGAAGCTGTTCCTGAGTCTGGCCTGACACCGGAGCATCCGGAGCGGAGGTGTCAGTGCGACCTCCGGGCGTTGGAACACGCCGGAGACAATCCCGAGCATGTACCCTGGGGGGTATACTTGACCCAAGGAGAGCGCGATGTGCAGCAAGGCGACGTGCCGCAAGTGCGGGAAGATCACATGGTCCGGGTGCGGGAAGCACGTCAAGCAGGTGATGCGCGGCGTGCCCGCGGACAAGCAGTGCACCTGCGGCGCTCGGACGCAGAAGGCCTCCGCGGCCGCGGTGCCCACATCCACCGCGAAGCGCAGCCGTTTCAGCTCGCTGTTCCGCCGCTGACCGGCATGCCCTCAGGCAAGAAGTCGCCCATGCGTCCCGGTCCCGCCCACCTCGGCCTCGTCCTGGCGACGTCCCTCCTGCTGACGGCGTGCGGGACGGGCTCCGACGATCCGACGCTGAGCGCGCCGGCAGCGCCGCCGGCGGGTCCCACCTCGGCCGTCCGCACCCTGCCGCCGGTCGAGGCGCTGGCGCTCATCGCGCAAGGCGGCTCCACTGTCCTGGACGTGCGCACCCCGCAGGAGTTCGGCGCTGGTCACCTCAGCGGGGCCCGCAACGTCGCCTTGCGGGACGACTTCGCGACCGCGGTCGGCGCCCTGCCGCGCACCGGGAGGTACGTCGTCTACTGCGCCTCCGGGAACCGCTCCAGGCAGGCCGTGAAGATCATGTCAGGGCTGGGGTTCAGCCATGTCGTGGACGCAGGTGGGCTGGACGAGCTCGAAGCCGCTGGCGCCGAGGTGGTCACCTGATGCTGCCCGGTGGGGGGACCTCCGACGTTGCGGGGTCCGCGACTCCTGCGGCCCCTCAGTCGCAGAGCTTCCGGCGGAGGAGCACGTACGCGCTCAGGCCGACGCTGAACAGCGCCCACCAGGCCGGCTCCGAGAGGCGCAAGGGCCACTGCGGATCCAGCAGGAGCACGGCACCGATCACGGAGAGGCACACCAGCGCCTCGTGCTTCACCCGGGCGCCCGCAGCAGCCCCCGCGACGCCGAGCAGCAGGAAGCCGAGGAGGTCGCCGACGACCCCGCGCGCCAGGTACGGGTAGCCGAGCGTCACGTAGGCGCCGCTGGAAACGACGGCCGCGACGACTGTCGTCGACCACTCTGCAGGGGACAGCCTGAAGCGCCTCGTCGTGCCGCGGGTCGGGGCGCTGACCTTCATGAGCGGACCAATACCCCGCCCACGCTGGGGCATGTGCAGCGGGGCCTGAGCGGGGTAGGGCACGATCACAACCAGCGGAGGTATCCCATGGACTACGGAACGACCATCACGACAGAACTGGGGTTCGAGGAGGCCGTCGAGCGCACCCGCGCCGCACTGGCCGACAACGGCTTCGGCATCCTCACCGAGATCGACGTGCAGGCGACCCTGAAGAGCAAGCTCGACGAGGACATGGAGCAGTACCTGATCCTCGGTGCTTGCAATCCGCAACTGGCTCACCGGGCGCTCGGCGTCGAGCGCGACATCGGGCTGCTGCTGCCCTGCAACGTCGTGGTCCGCCGGGACGGTGACCGCACGCTCGTGCAGGCTCTCGACCCGCAGGTCATGGTCAGCCTTCCCGGTCGGCCGGAGCTGCAGCCGGTGGCGGACGAGGCGGCCCAACGCCTGAACGCCGCACTGGCCGCCGTGGCCGCCGGGTGACGCCGATCGACGTCATCGGCAGTCAGCCCGGCCGCACCGTGGAGGAACGTGCGTGACCATCCCGACCCATCCAGATCCCGTCGTCATCGTCGGAGGGGGGCACAACGGCCTGGTCGCGGGCTGCTACCTCGCCAAGGCCGGCAAGCGGGTCCTGGTCCTGGAGGCGGGGGAGAAGCTGGGCGGGGGATCTCGCACCGACGAGACGATCCCCGGCTACCTGTTCAACACCCACTCCGCCGCGCACAACATCATCAACATGACGTCCATCCCGGACGAGCTCGACCTGGCGGGCGCCGGGCTCGAGTACATCCCGATGGAGCCCTTCGCCACCGGCTTCTTCCGGGACGGCCGCATCGTGCGCTTCCACCGCGACATCGAGCAGACCGTCGCCTCCATCGCCGAGCACGACAAGGCGGACGCGGAGGCGTACCGCGCGTTCATGCACAAGGCCGTACCGCTGGTGAAGACCGCGGTCACCGGCCTGGAGAGCGGCTCGAGTGCAGGCGGCGTCCTGAAGGCAGCGGGTACGAAGCTCTGGCCGCTGATGCAGGGCATCAAGCGCTCCGGCGGGCCGCTCGGGCTGATGCACGATCTCGTCACCCCCTACGGATCGCTGCTGGAGACCGTGCTGCGCTCCGACCTCACCCGCGCACCGGTCTCGTCGTTCGCCAGTCACAGCTCGGCGGGTCCGCATCAGCCCGGCGGTGCGTTCTACGTCTTCTGGCAGGCCGCGTATCACCTCTACGGGCAGTGGCATCCGCGCGGCGGCTCGCAGGCCCTCACGGACGCGCTCGAGCGCCGCTTGGCCGGCTGGGGCGGGCAGACGCGCACCGGCGCGGTCGTGGAGCGCATCGACGCGACCGGGGGGAAGGCGCGTGCCGTCGTCCTGCAGGGCGGCGAGCGCATCGCGGCCAGCGCCGTCATCAGTGCGGTCGACGTGCAGACGGCCCTGCTCGAGCTGCTGGACCCGCCGCTGGCGGGCGACGCGGGTCGTGAGCTGTCCGCGGCGCACCGCGGCAACGCGGTGCAGCTGGTGGTGCACCTGGCCACCGACAAGCTCCCGCCCTACCCCGGCGCCCGGGAGGGCGACTGGAACGGGCTGCAGTCCCACGTCGACCACATGGACCAGCTGACCAAGGGATTCTTGGCCGCCGAGGCCGGCCGGCTGCCCGACCCACCTCCCACCTACTGCTTCACGCCGAGCGTGTACGACGACAGCCTCGCCCCTGCCGGGCATCACACGGTCTACCTGGCCTGTCCCAGCTCTCCGTACGACGTCGAGGGCGGTTGGGAGGGTCAGGCCGAGTCGTTTGCGGACGCCATGGTCCAGCAGGTCGAGGAGCATGCGCCCGGGTTCACCGACAGCATCGTGGCCCGGACGGTCCGTACGCCCACGCTCATGGCGGAGGAGCTGCGCTGGCCAGGAGCGCACCCGATGTACCTCGACATCAGCCTGGATCAGCTGGCGTTCATGCGACCCACTCGGCGGTTGGCCGGGCACACCGTCCCAGGCGTGCAAGGCCTGTTCACGTGCGGCGCGTCCACTGCGCCCGTCGGCGGCATCGCTGGCAGCAGCGGCAAGGCGGCTGCGCTGCAGGCCTTGAAGGCTCTCAGCGCAGGCTGACGGGGCCCGCTGACTCGTCGATGCTGCGGTCCTGGAGCGGCGCCGAACCCTGCGTCGTCCTGCCGCCAGGTGCCTCCAGTGCGGTCGGGCCGGCCCGAAAGGTGGTGGTGCCGAGTGGCGGCGCATCCAGGACCTTCGTCCCTACCGACGCTCCGGGCCGGCGAGCACGATGAGGCGAACAAGCCGACACGGAGGTCGCGGAGATGATGTGGTGGAACGGGAGCTGGATGTGGTTCGTCGCCGTTCCGGTGATGCTCTTGACGTGGGCGCTCACCGTCGTCGTGTTGATGCCCCTGCTACGTGATCGACGCGGTAGGCCGGCTTCACCACATGAGCGGCTCGACGAGCGCCTCGCCTCCGGCGAGATCAGCGTTGACGAGCACCGCACCCGGCGATCCGCTCTCGAGCGCCGGTCATGAGGGCCAAGCTCTTGTCCAGGCGGTGGCTGCGCATGAGCGTGCTGGCGTTGGCCTCGTCGTTCGCGCTCACTGCTTGCAGCGGTGGAAGCTCAGTCGACTCCGACGCCGGCACCCTCTTGCGTTCCAACGGCGCGCAGATGCGGGACGGCGGCCAGTCGATGCTGAGCAACGGCGAGCAGATGGACGCCAGCGGGCGGTCCATGGTCGATGCCGGCCAGGCGATGATGGACCGAGGCGGGTCGATGGACGACGACACGACCGCACGAGGTCGCCAGATGATGACGGACGGCCGGACGATGATGGATGCCGGTCAGCAGATGGCGGCCCAGGGCCGGACCATGATGGGCAGTGGACAGGCGATGATGGAGACCGGCACGGGAATGATGGGCAGCCGTTAGGTGCTGCGGCTCGACGGTTGGTGAAAACGGCTCGGCGGAATACGGGAACCATCCTGTTGCGGGGCCTGCTCTGACCGCGGAAGCCTCGAGGCGAGACTGGTCTTCCGCGCTGGCTTTCCGTGCTCGCTGGTGTCGCCCATCCCGACGATGAGTCGTTCGGGCTCGGTGTGCTGCTGTCGACCGTCGCCGAGACGGGCGCCCGGGTCAGCGTGCTCTGCTTCAGCCACGGGGAGGCTTCCATACTGCACGGCGTGGCAGGGTCTCTGCGCACGATCCCCAGGTAGGCCTCGCCGGCAGCGGCGGCACCCATGTCTATGGGCACGTACGGGGCGGCTGCGGCGAAGTCCCAGAACGACAGTGCGCCGTGCCGGTGCAGGAGCGTGGCGATGGCGGCGGTGTCCGAGCGGATGCCCGTCACGTTGGAAGCCGCGGAGAAGCTCCCGATCAGCAGCGGACGGTTGGCATAGCGGCCGAGCTCCGCCTCCAGGAGGGACGCGTCGATGTGGCCGTTGGCGTCCTCGCCGATGACGATCACCTCGGCGATGGACTCCCGCCAGGGCAGCTCGTTGGAGTGGTGCTCGTAGGGGCCGATGAACACCACCGGACGCTCCGTTGCCGGGATGTGGGACGACAGCTGGTAGCGATCGTCCAGCGCGGCGGGATCCGCAGGCCGAGGAGGCGCACCATCTTGTCGATGGCCTTCAGCGCCCGGCCCGAGGCGGTGTAGTCGGCATAGGTGATCCGGCGGGGCCCGTACGGCCCGTCGAGCACCTTTCACGTCGGACGGTCGGATGCGACCGACCGTCATGACGGTGAGGTCCCCGCCTCGACGGGGAGGCCGGCCGCAGCCCACTCGGGAAAGCCGTCGACCAGACGCAGGGCGGTGCGGCCCATCGTCGACAGCGTGCGCACAGCGTCGTCGGCGTACACGCAGTAGGGACCTCGGCAGTAGGCGACGACAGCGGCGGCCGTCGGCAGGGTGCGCAGCCGCTGCTCGAGTTCAGCCGGCGGGACGTTGACGGCACCGGGGATGTGGCCGGCGTCGTACTCGGCCCGTGGCCTGACGTCGAGCACGAGGACATCGCCGTCGCGTTGCCTGGCCACCAGCTCGTCCCGCCCGATGATCGTGAGCCGGGTGCGATCGCCGAGGTAGGCATCGGTGAGCTCGTCGACCTGCGTGACGTGCTCTGCCGCGACGTCCCGCATGGACCGCCAGAGCGCAGCGACCTGCTCGCTGCTCAGGGAGTAGAAGACCCGCGTGCCCTCGCGGCGGGGGCGTACCAGTCCTGCGTGCAACAGCCGCTGCAGGTGGTGAGAGGTGTTGGCGACGCTCTCGCCGATCTGGCCAGCAAGATCCTCGACCCGGCGTTCGCCCTGCGCGAGCACGTCGACGATCTCGGCCCGCCGTCCGTTCCCGAGCGCCTTCGCCACGGAGGCGAGGCCGTCGTAGAGCGCCTGCTTGGCAACGCGATCTCCCATGAGCAGTCTCCTCAAGGACTCCTTTGACAACGTAGTCGACGTCCCGCAAGGTGTAGTCAAGCGAACGCTTGAACAGGAGGGCTCGTGATGGCTGCTCCTGTGGGGTCGGGTTCGTCTGCCCCGTTGCGGCTCGGACTGCGTCCCAACGCGGCGCAGTTCACGCTGCTGGTCGCCGTCAACGCCCTGGTCGGCGGGATGCTCGGTCAGGAGCGCACGGTCCTGCCGCTGCTGGCCGAGCAGGAGTTCGGCCTCACCGGTTTCACCGTCGTCAGCACCTTCATCGTCGCCTTCGGCCTCACGAAGGCGATGACGAACTTCGTGGCCGGCGCACTGTCCGATCGCTACGGCCGCAGGCCCGTCCTGATCGTGGGCTGGCTGGTCGGCCTGCCTGTCCCGCTGCTGCTCATGCTCGGCCCGTCCTGGGGCTGGGTGGTGTTCGCCAACGTCCTGCTCGGTGTCAACCAGGGGTTGACCTGGTCGACACGGTCATCATGAAGATCGATCTGGTGGGGCCGTCCCGTCGCGGGCTTGCGATGGGTCTCAACGAGGCGGCCGGCTACCTCGCTGTCGGCGCGACTGCCCTGGCCACGGGCTACCTGGCGGCGAGGTATGGGCTGCGCCCGGCGCCCTTCTTCCTCGGCCTGGCCGTCGTCGCCCTCGGGCTGGGCCTGTCCGCGGCGTTCGTCGAGGAGACACGTGAGCACGCCCGGCTGGAGGCCGCGACGCACGCCCCGGTCGCACGTGCCGACGGGCGTCCCCAGCAGCCCGAGCACCTGACCACGCGGCAGGTCTTCCGGCGCACGTCGTTCGACGAGCCGGCGATGTCCTCGGTCAGCCAGGCCGGCCTGGTGAACAACCTGAACGACGGTCTGGCCTGGGGGCTGTTCCCCCTCCTGTTCGCTTCCGCTGGGCTGTCGATCTTCCAGATCGGCGTGCTGGCCGCCCTCTATCCCGCGGTGTGGGGTCTCGGTCAGCTCGCCACCGGTGCGGCGTCCGACCGGCTCGGCCGCAAGTGGCCCATCGTCGCAGGCATGTGGATCCAGGCGGCTGCCCTGGTCCTGGTCGCGGTCGGCGACAGTTTCGCGGTGTGGGCCGTCGCTGCCGTCGTCCTCGGCGCGGGCACGGCCCTGGTCTACCCCACTCTGCTGGCGGCGATAGGCGACGTCGCCCACCCGGCCTGGCGGGCTCGGTCCATCGGTGTCTACCGGTTGTGGCGGGACGGCGGCTTCGCGGTCGGCGCACTGCTCGGTGGCGTCGTGGCTGACCTCTACGGCCTGCGTGCAGCTGTCGCCGTCGTCGCCGTCATCACGGCGGCCTCCGGCGTGCTCGTCGCCGGCCGGATGTACGAGACACACCTGCCGAGTGCGCGATCAACGCCGATCGGCGGGGCCGCGAACCCACCTGCTTGACCGCTGGGGCCGGTCAAGCAGGCTGCAGAGCAGCGCGACGGCCAGGCCAGGCGCCACTCCGAGCAACGCCGTTGCCAGCAGGGTCACGAGCACGACCGCGCCCTCCCTCGGGCGCTCGCGCAGCAGACGCGTCCCGGGCAGGTCGACCAGGGACGCGGCCGCCAGCAGCACGACCGCCGCCAGAGTCACGCGCGGCAGGGGGGAGAACAGTGGAGTCAGGAACATGACGACGACGAGGAGCACCAGCGCCGCGACGACCCCCGACAGCTGCGTACGGGCGCCGGCGCGGTGGTTCACCGCAGTGCGGGCCAGCCCGCTGGCACCAGGAAAGGCACGGACGAGGCCGGCAGCGGTGTTGGCTGCGCCGAGCGCCCAGAGCTCGCGCTGCGGGTCCAGCCGGTCCCCGTCCCCGGCGTACGTCCGAGCCACCGACGCGCTCTCCAGCCAGGACACCAGGGCGATGAGCAGCGCGCCCGGTGCCAGCTCACGCACGAGGGAGGCGTCCCAGCGGGGCAGCACCGGGACGGGCGGCCCGGCCGGTACCTCGCCGACGACCCGGACGCCCTGCTGCTCGAGAGCCAGCAGCACCACGAGCCCCGTGGTCAGCAGCATGACGATCAGCGGCGCCGGCGCGGCCGGCAACGCGCGCGGCAGAAGGACCAGGAGCAGCAGGGCACCGACCCCGAGCAGGGCCGTCTGCAGGTGCAGGCCGGTGAGGGCCCGGACGATCTCGTCCACCGCCGGCAGGAGCAACGACCCGGTCGACACGCCGTCCAGTCCGAGCAGCTCGGGCACCTGGGTCGCGCAGATCAGCAGCGCCGCCCCGGCGGTGAAGCCGCGGACGGCCGGCGCGGTCAGCACGGTGCTGAGCCCGCTGAGCCGGAGCAGCGCGAGGGCGATCTGCACCAGGCCGACGAGCACAGCGAGCAGGCTTGCGGCAGCCACGTAGCGCTCGGCGTCGCCGCCGGCCACCGGGGTGACGACGGCGGCGACGAGCAGCGCATCCAGGGCCGCCGGCCCCATCAGCAGGAGGCGACTGGTGCCCAGGGCGGCGTAGACGAGCAGCGACACGATGGCCGCGTGCAGCCCTGCCTGCGGTGGCATGCCGGCCAGAGCGGCGTACGCCATGGCCTGCGGCACCAGCAGGACCGCCACGGTCAGCCCGGCGGTCAGGTCCGCGCGGAGGTACTCCCGGTGGTACGCCATCGGGGCCAGGCTACGGGGGTCGTGTTCTCAGATTCGACCCTTGAGCATGAGATTCCAGTACAGCGCGGGGAGGCCGTACTTCTTGAGCAGCCACATGTCCCGGCGCTCTTTGGTGGTGTCGATCAGCGGGAAGGAGGGCTTGGGCTGCATCGTGTAGTCGAACTCGGCCAAGAGCATCTTGTTGCGCGCCGTGGTGATCGGGCACGAGGAGTATCCGTCGTAGGAGGCGGTCACCGGCTGGCCCGCCATGTGCGCACGCAGGTTCTTCACGACGACCGGCGCCTGCTTGCGGATCGCCGCGCCCGTCTTGCTGTTCGGTGTGCTTCCTGCGTCCCCCAACGCGAACACGTCCGGGTAGCGGGTGTGCTGCATCGTGTGCTTGTCGACCTGGACGTATCCAGCCGGCAGGTCAGGGTCGGCCAGGTCGGTCTGCTTGAGCCAGTCCGGCGCGCTCTGCGGCGGCACCAGGTGCATGACGTCGTACCCGATCCGCTGCTTGCTGTCGGCCGTGATGTCCTTCACGACAGCTTCACGGCCGTCCGGGTCGACCTCCACGACCTCAGAGCTCAGGTGGACCTCCATGCCGTAGTCCCGAGCGACGCGCTCGAGCTCGCGGGCGAAGACCGGCACGCCGAACATGCCTGGCGTCGGGAGCACCAGCACGACCCGGATGTCCTTCAGCACGCCCTGTTGGCGCCAGTAGTCGGCCGCCAGGTAGGCGATCTTCTGCGGCGCGCCGCCGCACTTGATCGGCCCGCTCGGCATCCCGAAGACAGCCGTCCCGCGCTTCAACCCCCGGATGAACTCCCACGTCTTCGGCGCGAGCTCCGGGAGGTAGTTGCTGGAGACGCCGCGCACGCCCAGGGTCTCCGACAGGCCCGGGATCTTGAACCAGTCCAACTGGATCCCGGGGCACACGACCAGGAAGTCGTAGCCCAGCGTGCCCCCGTCGGCCAGCGACACCGTCTTGGCATCCGGATCGATCGACGCCGCAGCCTGCTTGAGCCACTGCACACCCTGAGGCATGACGTCGACCTCCGGGCGAGCACTCTTCTCCACCGTGGAGCATCCGCCGCCCACCAGGGTCCACAACGGTTGGTAGTAGTGCGTCTCCGCCGGATCGAGCAGGGCGACGTCGGTCTCTCCGGCCCGCCTCAGCCGGGCCGCAACCGAGATGCCCGCGGTACCCCCGCCGACGATCACGATCTTGTGGTGCTTCTTACGCATCGTCGGCGGCATGTCGCTGGCCTGTCGCTAGTTCGGAACGTGCAGGGCTCAGGGTTCTGTGCCGTCCGTTCGACGGGACGCGCTCTCACGGTTGCCCGGATCGGGTGGCTCACCGTGTCTGCGATGCCGACCCTAGGGCGGGGAGACGGCGCCGACCAGGGACTTTCGTCCCTAGCCGAGGCCGGCACGGGCAGGTGATGAGCAGCATTGAAGGGATGTCGACATCACTGCCGCAGACGCCAGAGGGAGCGTCCTCGGAATTGCGCGCGGGTCGAGATTTGGCCGTCCGGTCAGGGGGTGGCCAGCGTCCCCTCCAGGTGCCAGGAGCCGCCGAAGTTGTTGAAGGCGCCGCCGACGATGGTGCTGGCCCACGACAGGACGATCTTGCCGCTGGCCTTGTCGTACGTGCCTGTGACTCCCGTGCTGGTGAACCCGGGGTTGCTCCCGTCGGGCTTGGGTGCACCCTGGTTGTAGTAGGCGTTGTTGTACGCCGCCTGCCAGCAGCTGAGCGTGCCGGTCACCTTGCCCGCCCCGTCCACCTTCAGCATCGGGGCTGACGTCGCCGCCTTGGTCTGAGCGTCGGTCTTCGGGCAGGCGAGGGCGAAGTCGATGCCGAAGAACTTGACCGGCTTGAGGACGCTGCCCGCCTTGCCGTTGCCAGCAGCGTCGAAGGCCGGCTGGGGAAACTCCTGGAACGCCCCCAGCTTCAGCCCACCGTCGGTGCCCGGAGCCAGCAGCGAGTACTCCTTGTTCGTGCACAGGGAGTCGCCGTTCTTGACGAACGGCCCCTTGTCGGGCTTGCCACCGGGGCTGATCATGCGGAAGTAACTGCCCTTGGGGGCGCCGCCGGCGCACGCGCCTGGCGTCAGCGTCATCAACCCGGTGAGCGTTCCGTCGTCCGGAGCGTCCTTCTCGGTGGCGGAAGACCCTGTCGCCCCGTTACCTCCGCAGGCCGTGAGCAGCATGCCGCTCACGACGAGTGCAGCGGGCCAGGACCTCAGCCGGGTACGAGTGCGCATTCAGATCTCCTTCGAAGGGACGGGGAGGAGCAAGGGCTTGCGGACGTCGGGCATGTCATCGGCCTCGCGGCCGGTGGCGAGCGGGGTGGTGCGCGTCGTGAGGACGCCGAGCACGATCAGGAACACGCCGGGGGCGACGAAGAACCAGGGGAACAAGCCGAAGGGCGGCAAGGCGAGCAGGCCGTTGTAGCGGGTGAGGTTGTCGTTCATGGCGGCCAGCATGGGCGCCATCTGGTTGGCCATCCGCGTCCACACCTCGGTGAAGCCGTAGGCCTTGGGCAGCAGGGCTCGACGTTCAGCCTCGGCGACACCGGCCCGGTCGAGTGCCGGCAGGAGCTGACCGCGCACGGCAGCCTCACCACCCGCCATGGTGACGAAGTAGCCCTGCACGGTGGTGATGCGCTCGGTCGTCATGAGCGGCCGGAACTCGTCGAGCATCCGCTCCCCGTCGGGTGCGCGCGAGAACATCTGGAAGACCAGCGGGGCCGCGATGAGGGCGACCCCCAGTACGGCGAGACCGCGCGCCGGAGACCGGGTGCTCCCTCCGGTGCGCTGGCGCCGGAGCCCCACCACGGCCACCCCGGCGATCATCAGACCGGGCAGGACGAAGAAGTAGGGGAAGAGCCTGAACGACGGCAGCGCCGCGACGGAGCCGTAGTTGCCGATGTTCGCGCCGATCGTGTCGAGCAGCACCCGCATGTCGTCGCGCGCTCTCGGCCAGTCCTTCTCGAACTGGACCAGCGCGGAGTACTCCGTGTTGAAGGCGTCCGCGGGCATCCCGAGCCGGGAGGCCGCGACGAAGCGGGACCGACTCTGCAGTTCCTGCGCTCCTGCGTCGACGGCGTCGACGTAGCCGTGAAACTCCTGGATGACCTTCGGCTGCATGTAGGGCTCGAAGTCCGCGAGCATCGCGGCACCGCCGGGACCGCGGCTGAACATCTGCAGCGCGACGGGAGCCAGGGCCAGGGCGACGCCGACGCCGAGCGCAACCCACCACGGCCAACTGCGGGCGGTGGCCGCAGCTGACCGGGTCAGCGGGACCACCCCGCGCGGCGGCTCCAGAGGGCGAAGCCGATGGCCAGAGCCGCCAGGACGGCGAAGCCGGTGCCTGTCGACGGGCCAGTGTTGGCGAGCCGTCCAGCGCCGCCGGGTGACCCCGCCCCTCCCGCAGCCGTCGAGGTCCCGCTTGAGGAGGAGGTGCTGCCTGTCGGCTCTCCGGACGTGCCGGCACCGGAGGACGCGCCGCCTCCGGACCCCTCCTGGTAGGTCCCCTCGAGGTGCCACACGCCGGTGAAGTTGCTGAAAGCCCCGCCGGTGATGGTGCTGCGCCATTCGAGGACGAAGGCCCCGCTGCCGGGGTCGTAGGTGCCGCTCAGCCCGTCGGTCGTGCGCCCGGGCGTGCCGCCGCCAGGCTTGGGAGCGCCCTGGTTGTAGTAGGCGCCGTTGTAGAAGGCCTGGAACGACGAGATCTCGCCCGTCAGCTTGCCTCCGGACTCGGTGATCGACGGGGCTTCCACCGCCGCCCCGCTCTGCTTGTCCGGCCCCTCGGTGGCCACCGCGAACGGACTGCCGAAGAAGGTGGTGGGAGCGATGATCGCCCGGCTGGCCCCAGGCGACCCGGCGAACGGTTGCATGCGGCCGGGCGTGAGACCGCTGTCCCCGGCACGCACCGGCGTCGCTGCCTTGGCACTGCAGGGCGAGTCCCCGTTGTCCACGGGGTTACCGCTCGGGTCCAGCATCGAGAAGTAGCTGCCGACGGGCGTTGCGCCCGAGCCGCACGTGCCATCGACGACGACGAACTGACCGTTCATCGCGCTCCCGGCCTGCCGAGAGCGGGGGCCGGCTCGCTCGGGGCCGACCGCCGGTCTGTCGACGGCATCCAGCGGGGAGACCGAGGGCGGGCTCGGGGGGCCGGGGGAGACCGCACTCCCGGCCGGGTGGAGCTCGTTCGGTCGGGCCCCCGCAGCGGCGGGACCTGCCCATGTCATGGCGAGGAGCGCCACCACTGCGGCTGCGCCGACGGTGCCAGTCCGGTCCACGGTTCCTCCTGGGGGGGGCATCGGTTGGTGTGCGTGACGTGCATCACAGCAAATGTACGTATATCAGGAAACCGGACGATCCGGGAGGGGCGATGCTCCTCGAGTCCCCACGGGCGCAGCGCGCCGAGCCTGACCCGACCGAGGTCAGCCCAGAGTTCTTTTGTCCGGACTCTTGCGTGATGCCGGTCACATCGCCGACACTGGCTACGACGCGCCGACCTCAGGAGAGCCAGTGACTGCTACGACCGCCCGCCCGCAAGCCCGCCCCTCGCGCAGTGCAACCCCGCCAGCCGAATCGATGCCACCCGAAGTCTCCGCGAGCAAGGTGCAAGCACTGCCGCAGACCTCGTACCGGGTGCTGGACGTGCGCACCAGCAGCGAGTTCCGGACGTGCCACATCCCCGGCGCCGTTAACGTCCCGCTGGACCAGGTGGGTCGCTATCGCGACCAGCTCCTGGCCAGCGAGCGGCCGGTCGTCGTCGTCTGCCAGCAGGGCGGGCGGGCCAAGCAGGCACAGGACAAGCTGGTGGCTGCCGGGGGCAGCGGCTTCCACGTGCTGATGGGTGGCATGGTCGCGTGGCAGCAGGCCGAGGGACCGGTCGTCAAGGGCGAGCAGCGCTGGGGTCTGGAGCGGCAGGTGCGCCTGGTCGCCGGCTCGATCGTGCTGCTGAGCATCCTGGGCAGCCTCGTGGTCCCCGGGCTGAAGTTCGTCGCCGGGTTCGTCGGCGCCGGCCTGACCTTCGCTGCACTGAGCAACACCTGCATGATGGGCAACCTGCTCGCCCGGCTGCCCTACAACAGGGGGAGCCGCCGCGACGTCGAGCGTGCCGCCGCGTCGTTCCTCACGGATCGGGCTGCTGCCAGCTGAGCGCCAGGCGCTCCACCACGTCCGCGAGCTCGGTAGGCCCGCGGCCGTCTCCCGCGTGCCGGGCCACCGCCAGACCGAGGAGGTAGGTGGTCAGCGGGGCTGCGGGTCGCTCGACGGCGTGCGCCACCTTCCGTGACAGGTCCAGGAGCAGCCGTACGTCGACCTCGTCCTGCAGTTCCAGCTCGCGCTGCACAGCGGTCAGCCAGTTCGCCAAGGGCTCCATGCCGCCACCTTGTCAGAAGGGGGCGGCGAGGTCGATGGCAACGGCCAGCGCGGTGGCCATGGCGCATGCGGTCACCACCCAGACGCTACGGCGAGCGAGAGGAGAGCGGGCACCGACCACGAGCCGGACCGTTTGCCGATACCGGGCGGGAGCCACCACCGAGCCGATGGCCGCGCCGGCGACCAGGTCGAGCAGGCCGACCGTTCTGACCAGCCTCCCAGCAGCGGCACCGTCGACGTGCAGAAGCACGGCCCCGACGCCGAGCAACGCCAAACCGGTGCGCTGCCAGGCCAGCGTGGTCCGCTCGGCTTGCGCTCCGGGGTCGAGGATCGGGGGCGCGGGCACGGCTACCGCGACCCCGCCGCCGTGAAGACCACCAGCGCAAGGGTTACCAGCACCACCCCACCGGCGAGCAGCCGGGTGAGTGAGGTCGCGGGCAGGGCCACCCCGAGGCGCAGGGCCCGTTCGTTGCGATCCCAGCGTCGATAGCTCAGGCCTGCGAGGGTCATCCCGAGGAGCAGCAGGCCGAGGCTCAGCAGCGAGCGGGACTCCGGGGAGCCCAGCTCGGGCAGCAGGCTGGTGACCGCCGCACCTGCGGCGATGAGCGCCAAGCAGGTGCGGATCCAGGCGAGAAAGGTGCGCTCATTGGCCAGCGTGAAGCGGTAGTCCGGGTCCTCACCCACCTCGTGGAGCCGAGGCCTGCGTCGGGCCGCGAACAAGTTCATGGTTTGGCTCCGTCCGGCTGGGCAAGGGGCGGCGGCGCTGGCGAGGGGGCGTAGCCTATCGTCCGGCGCAGAACGTCCGGACAACCCGCCGGACCGAGCAGGACGGGGGTCCCGGTGGTCCGTGGGCCCGCTGCGCGGCACCGCTGGAGTGCGCCGGCCCGGGGAGACCTCCTGGCCGCTGCCACGGTGGCCCTCGTGCTCATCCCCCAGTCACTGGCTTACGCGGAACTGGCGGGAATGCCGGTCGTGACGGGCCTCTACACGGCGGTGACGGCGACCATGGCAGCGGGCCTGGTCGGTTCCTCTCGCTACCTGCAGACGGGTCCGGTGGCCCTGACCAGTCTGCTGACACTGGGCGCGCTCACCACCTTGGCGGAGGTGGGGTCCGACGACTATGTCGGCAAGGCGGCTCTGCTCGCGATCGTGGTCGGTGCGGTGCGCGTTCTGCTGGGCCTCCTGCGGTGGGGCTTCGTCGCCTACCTCATGAGCCAGCCCGTGGTGGCGGCGTTCACGGTGGCGGCGTCCCTGCTCATCCTGGCATCGCAGATCCCGTCGCTGCTCGACGCGCCCAGCGACGCGGCGAGCCCCGTCGTGGCCGCGGGGCAGGCCCTGTCCGAACCGGGCGAGTGGGACGTCGTGGCGATCGGGGTGGGCTTGGCGATGATCGCCGTCATCCTGCTCGGCCGCCAATGGAGCCCGCGCTTCCCCGGTGCGCTCTTGGGCGGCGTGGGCGCACTTCTGCTCAGCGTCGCGGGGCTCGTCTCGATCACGGAGGTCGGCGCGGTGCCGAGCGGGGTGCCGCCGTTGCGGCTCGACCTGCCGTGGGCGGACCTGCCCCGGCTGCTCGTCCCCGGAGCGGTCATCGCCCTCGTGGGCTTCGCCGAGGCGGCGAGCATCTCCCGGCGCTATGCGACGGAGGACCGGGAGGCGTGGGACCCCGACCGTGAGTTCGTGGGTCAGGGCCTCGCCAACCTCGCCGCGGGGGCCTTCAACGGCTACCCGGCCGGAGGTTCCTTCTCGCGCTCGTCGCTGAACCGGCTGTCCGGCGCCCGGAGCCGCTGGAGCGGGGTGCTGACGGGGGTCATCGTCCTGGCCTTCATGCCTTTCGCCTCCGTGCTGTCCGACCTTCCCAAGGCGGCCCTGGCCGGCCTCGTCGTCGCCTCGGTCGTGCCGCTGATCCAGGTGCAGCCCTTCGTCGTGGCCTGGCGGTTGTCGCGGCCGCAGTTCACGGTCGCTGCCCTGACGTTCGTGTCAACGCTCGCGCTCGCCCCCCGCGTCGAGCGCGGCGTACTGGTCGGGGTGGGGTTGTCCCTGGCCGTGCATCTGTGGCGCGAGCTCGACATCCGGGTGGAGACCTGGCGCGACGGGACGACGCTGCACGTGCGGCCGCAGGGGGTGCTGTACTTCGGCTCGGCTCCGGCATTGGAGGCGCAGGTCGCCGCGCTGGTGGCGACCGATGACGATGTGCGCGGCGTGGTCCTGCACCTCGAGCGGGTGGGCCGGACCGACGCGACGGCGGCACTGGTCCTGCAGTCGTTCATCGAGCACTTGCGGAGCTCTGGGATGGCCGGCCACGTCCAGGGGGCATCCCCTCAGGCAACCCGCTTGCTGAGCGTCGTACTCGGCCCGTCAGACGGGCCTCCCGTGGCGGGCGCGGTGCCCGCACCGCCAGCCGACGCTTGCTAGGTTCACGATCATGACGGCGTCCGACGGTGCGCTCGCTGGACGGCTGGATCGCAGTTCCCCCGTGCCGCTCTGGGCCCAGTTGGTCGACGAGTGCGAGCGCAGGCTGCAGTCAGGCGAGTTCGCGGCGCACTTCCCGGGCGAGCACGATCTGGGTCGCGAGTACGACGTCAGTCGACACACCGTTCGCGAGGCGCTGCGCCGGCTGCGCGACCGCGGGGTCCTCGACAGCGGACGAGGACGGATGACGAGGGTGCGGCACGATCGCATCGAGCAGTCTCTGGGCGCGCTCTACAGCCTGTTTCGTGAGGTCGAGGCGCGCGGGATGCTGCAACGCAGCGCGGTGCTCGCCCGCCAGGCGGTGCTCGACCCGACGATCGCGCGCTTGCTCGACCTGGAGGACGACGAACCCCTGCTGCACCTGGCTCGCCTGCGCTACGCCGATGACGAGCCCTTGGCGGTCGACCGGGCGTGGCTGCCGCTGTCCATGTCGGAGGCGCTGCTGGAGGTCGACTTCTCTCATGCTGGCCTGTACGACGAGCTGGAGGCGCGCACCGGCGTCCGACTCACCGGCGGGCGGGAGACGATCAGTGCCGTCGTGCCGTCGCCCGAGGACGAGCGGCTGCTCGCACTGCCCCAGGGGGTGGGAGCGCTTCGCATCGAACGCACTGCTTTGGTGGATGACCGCCCGGTGGAGTGGCGGTCAACGGTCCTGCGAGGCGATCGCTTCGCCGTGTCCTCGGAGTGGTCCCGGCGGTCGGGCTACCGCCTCGACGTCCGACATGCCGCCGATGAGGCCACGCCCGCCGAGTGAGCTACACCGGCTCGAGGCCCAGCGAGAGCCCCACGAGCGATCGCCGTACCGGGCGAAGTGCCGACGCGACAGCCTGCAGAGCGACGGCAGAGCTGCTCGACGGTGCTCCGACCACCACCGGAACTCCCGCGTCGCCGGCCTGTCGCAGCGCCACGTCGAGGGGCACCTGACCGAGCAGCGGCACGTCCAGCTCGTCGGCGAGCTGCCGCCCGCCACCGGCGCCGAACAGCGCAGTGCTGTCGCCGCACGTGGCGCAGATGAGCTCGGACATGTTCTCGACCACGCCGGCGATGGGCATGTGCGCGTCGCGCGCCATGACCCCGACGCGGCTGGCCACGCCGCGGGCCGCCTGCTGGGGAGTGGTCACGACGATCAGCGAGGCGGTGGGCAGGAGCTCAAGTACCGAGAGGGTGACGTCGCCCGTACCGGGGGGCAGGTCGAGCAGCAGCACGTCGAGGTCGCCCCAGTGCACGTCCTGGACGAACTGCGTGAGGGCCTTGTGCAGCATCGGACCGCGCCACACGATGGGCGTCTCGTCTTCGACGAGGAACCCCAACGACATCAGGCTGACCCCGTGGGCCTGCACCGGGAGCATCATCTCGTACATCGCGATCGGGCTGTGGCGGGCGCCGAACAACTGGGGGACGGAGTAGCCCCAGACGTCCGCATCGAGCAGGCCGACCCGCTTGCCCTGCTGGGCGAGGCTGACGGCGAGGTTGGCTGCGACGCTGGACTTCCCGACGCCGCCCTTGCCGCTGGCGACGGCGTAGACCTCCCGTGCGGGCGCCTCCCGAGCGGGTGCCCGGGTCGCGAAGAAGCGCTCGGCCAGCGACCGCCGCTCGGCCTCGCTCATCACGGTGAACCTCACCTCGACCGAGGTGACCTCGGCGATCGCCTCTGCGGCCGCCGTCACCTCCCGGGTGAGTCGCGTGGTCATCGGGCAGCCGGCGGTGGTGAGGGCGATCTCGACCTCGGCGCGGCCACCGCGTGACAGGCGGACGTCGCGCACCATCCCCAGCTCAGCCAGCGACTGGTGCAGCTCAGGGTCGGGCACGGCGCCGACCGCCGCCCGCAGGGCAGTGGTCACGTCGCGGTTCAGGCCGAGCACGGATCCTCCAGCGGTGTAGGCGGTCGCGTCACGATGCTCCCGCCGCCGCGCCGACCCGCTCAGCCAGTTCGGTGAGCGTCGCGGCGGTCACGGCGGCGCGGGCCGACCACCACGAGCAGGAGTCGTTCGGCCCGCCCTGCGCGTGGAACGCGTGCACAGCGGACCAGCGGTCGGCGTGGGCGGCCAGCATCCGCAGCGTGGCCGCGGCGTCCTGCTCGAAGAGCGCTTTGAGGGCGTAGCGCCGCTCGCCGCGCCGCACCCCGAGGCCGGCCCCGGTAGCGGCCGCCTCCAGGTCGGGGTAGGTGAGGATCATCCCGGAGCGGACCGGAGCCACCATCAGGTCGAGCGTCTCGTCGAACGTGGGGTCGGCGTCGAGCGGGTCTGGGGCCTCGCGCAGCGCCAACGGGAGCATCGTGGCCGGCTCCACGTCCGCGAGCTCGGCGGACAGGGCCTGGTCGGCCAGCTGTGCCCACTCGGCGATGGACGGCACCCCGAGCCGGCGTACCGCCGCCAGGTAGCCGGGCGTCCAGCTCCACAGGTGCTCGTGGAACAGCGCCGTGCGAGCCAGCCGCATCTGCACTCGGACCTTGTCCGAGGCCGAGCCGGTCTCGGCCTCGCCCAGCTCGGCGTAGAGCAGCAACAGAGTGCCCAGGTGGTCTGCGTCCTCGGGTGCCTGCAGACCCAGTGCCCGCCAGAACCCGCTGATCCGGTCCAGGCCCTCGCCGCCCAGCTTGCCCTCCGGCCCCAGGTGGATGGCGGCGTGCGGTGGCGCGCTCAGGACGAAGACCTGGGTGTGCTCGGCGCCGGTCTGGACCGGGAGCTCCAGAGCCGCGCAGGGGCCGGCGTTCCCGGGCGGGGGAGTGAGGACGGCGGCCCCGAGCGCGCGCAGGAGCTCCCACCGCACCGAGGCTGGAGCCAGCTCCGCCGCGGTGTGCTCTGGCCGAGCGGTCGTCTCGATCAGGGCCTCGGGAGGACGAAGGTGTCCGGGTGGGGCTTGAGGGGGCGCATCAGCCAGGTGGGCCGACGCAGACCGTCCGGCGACACCTGACCCGCAGGACGGGTCATCGCCAACCACTCCTGATAGACCTCACGTGCCTTGGCGGTGTCCACGGCGATGTCACCCTGCTGGTCGCCCGGAGCGGCGGGCGTCACCCGTACCGCCTGGTGCCAGCAGTGCATCCCCGAGATCGGGTCGGGGTGCACGGGCATGGTGAGGTTCTGGTGCACGCCCGTGTCGCTCCACCAGATCCGCTTGGTGTCCGCGTCGCTGCTGTCGTAGGGCTCGACCGACCTCACCTTGTGCATGCTCCAGTCGTTGCCGTCCTGGACGATGTCCACCGTGGCCATCATCTGACGCTGGCCGTTGTCCTGGTTGGTCGGGCGCCAGCGACCCATGTGGTGGCTGCAGGCAACCACGCCGGGCCGGATGCCCTCGGTGATCCAGGCCTTGGCGACGAAGTGGCCGATGTCGGTCTGCACCCGCACCAGGTCGCCGGTCCGCTCGACGCCGAGGCGGCCGGCGTCCGAGGGGTGGATCCAGACCGGGTTGGTGTGGGCGAGCTCGTCGAGCCACTTGGAGTTGGCCGAGCGGGTGTGGATCTGGGTCGGCAGCCGGAACGTCGACAGCAGCACCATCTGGTCGGGCGCCATGTTGTCCGGGTGCACGTGGCTCTTGATGTAGCCGGGGATGGCGTGCTCCGGCCAGCCCCAGCCGGCCAGCGTGGAGGAGTAGAACTCGAGCTTTCCCGAGGGAGTGGGGAAGCCGCGCCGGATCACCCCGTCCACTTCGATCCCCACCGCGCGTCGGCCCTCGTCATCGGGCACGGGGGCACCCATCGGCACGATGTTGGGGTTGGCGGGCTTGGGCGAGGAGCTGTACGCGCGCCCCAGGAGATTGACGTGCAGGTCGGTCAGTTCTTCATCGGGCACCGGGAAGGCGTGCTGTGCACCCAGCCCCTTCGAGATCTCGAAGGCCCCGTAACGCCGCATGAACTGCAGGGGGGTCAGTCCTTCCTCGGCTGCTCGCTCCGGCAGGCCCGGCACGGAGTTCTCGAACATCCACCCGTAGTACTCGTCGACGCTGAGCTTGGTCCCGGGGTTGACCTTGGACTCGTGGTACTGGCGGATGCCCAGGCTCCCGTCCGGATCCATACGCCACGAGAGCTCGATCCACCACTCGTTCTCCTCCCACACCTCGCCGGGGTTGACCTGGCGGGTGTCGGTGACGGTCTCCCCGAGGCGCTCGCGCGCCGCCCGGAGCACCGGCTGCCGGAAGCCGAGCCACTGGCCGTCGTACTGCTCGTAGGAGTGGGTGTCGTGCCGCTCCGAACCGTGTCCCATCGGCAGCACGTAGTCGGCGAGGTAGGCCGACTCGTTCCAGGTGGGGGTGAGCGCCACGAAGCAGCCGACCTTCTCCCGGTCGGACAGGACCTCCATCCACGACATCCCGTCCGGGTTGGTCCAGACCGGGTTGTAGACGCGGATGAAGTAGGTGTCGAGCTTGCCTCGACCGTCTTTGAGGAACTGCGGGAGCAGGAAGGACAGCTCGTTCTGCGCGAGCGGGTACTCCATCGGCCAGCTCAGCTCCTGCCACACGCCCGGGTGCGGCGGGGTGTAGATGGGCTTGGGAACGAACTTGTTCCAGGAATTGGCGAACAGCCCGCCCTCGGTGCCGATCGAGCCGAGCAGCGCTGACAGCAGGACCAGCGTGCGGGTGACCTGCCAGCCACCCAGGTTGGCCGCGGCGGCGGACCGCCAGGAGTGCGAGGAGAACCGCGTGCCCGCGCCGGCGACGGTCTCGGCCACCTCGCGAAGCGTGTCGGCGTCGATACCGGACTCGGCGGCGGCGTACTCGAAGGTGAACTCGTCGTAGAGGGCGACGAGCTCGGCCTCGAAGGACTCGAAGGTGGGGGGGAGCTCCGGACGGCAGGTCTGGAGGTACTCCTCCCAGTTCCACCACTGCCGGACGAACTCCCGGTTGTACTGGCCCGTCGTGATGAGGTGCCGGGCGACCGCGAGGTTGATCGCGGCTTCGCTGCCGGGCTGGGGGGACAACCAGTAGTCGGCATGCGTCGCGGTGTTGGACAGCCGGGTATCGAGCACGATGAGCTTGGCGCCGTTGGCCCGCGCCTCGGTGATGCGCTGCGCGTGCGGGTTGAAGTAGTGCCCGGCTTCCAGATGGGAGCTGATCAGGTAGATGACCTTGGCGTTGCCGTGGTCGGGGCTGGGGCGGTCGGCGCCCATCCAGAACTGGTAGCCCGTGCGGCCGGCGGCCGAGCAGACGTTGGTGTGCGAGTTGTGCCCGTCCACCCCCCAGCTCGCCAGGATGCGCTCGGTGAAGCCGTCCTCGCCGGGTCGGCCGATGTGGATCATGATCTCGTTCTGCCGCTGCTCGATGATCGCGGCGCGCAGCCGGGCGGCGATGCCGTCGAGGGCTTCGTCCCAGCTGATGCGCTCCCACTCGCCGCTGCCGCGCGCGCCGACCCGCTTGAGCGGGTAGAGGATGCGGTCGGGGTCGGTCACCTGGTTGAGCGTCGACGGCCCCTTGGCGCAGTTGCGTCCGCGCGAGCCCGGGTGCTCGGGGTTGCCCTCGAACTTGCGGACGTGCATGTCCTCGCGGTCCACGTAGGCCAAGAGGCCGCACGCTGACTCGCAGTTGAAGCAGGTCGTCGGCACCAGCATGTAGTGGTGCTCCTCGCGGCGCGGCCACGCGCGGGAGTCCAGCTCCACCCAGTCGTCCCACCGCTCCTTGGGCGGGAACGCCGACAGGTGGATGCCGCTGGCACCCTGGTAGAAGGTCTCGCCGCGCGCCTCGACATCCTTACGGGCAGCGGACACCCGCTCGCCGCGCTCGGACAGCGACAGGCGAGACCGCAGCGTCTTCTTGGCAGCCATGCAAGACCTCTCAGGCCAGGGGGACGGATTGACCGGCCTGGACGTAGGCGTGCTCATGCGCCAACAGGCCGATCAGGGCGAAGGGGACAGCGAGCACACCGATCCAGGGAGCGGCGACCGCGACCGCCACGGCGACGAGGCCGATGCGGAAGTACGTGGCGAAGCGTCCCTTGGTCATTTCCTTGGTGGCCAGGTGCGCATGTGCAGTGACATGCGGGAGGGTGACCTCGGTCCAGACCAGGAGCAGGTGCGTCGCGGCTGATACAGCCAGGACGACCTCGAGAGCGGCGACACCTCGTGCCGGGGACAGCCACGCCGCAAAGGGCAGCAGCGAGGCCGCTCCGGCGAGTACGGCCTGGACGGCCAGGTGCGCGGGCAGCAACGGGCTCTGCCAGAGGTCACGTGCCTTGGCCTGTGCGAACAGGTAGGCCGTGTAGACGGCGGTACCGACGGCGAGGACGGCGCCGAGGCTGCCCGTCACCTGCTGGCCTCGCTCCACGTCGAGCAGGGCTACGCCGAGGTAGGCGGTGACCAGGGCGCCGTAGGCCCCGATGATGAACGAGCCGCGGACCAGCCAGCTCTTCCAGTGGTGCCGGGTGAAGATCAGGTAGAAGCGGGTCGGGTGCTTGAGGTCCCAGATGAGCAGAACGCCGGTGATGCCGAGGAAGGCAAGCGCGAGCAGGGGCGCCGCGAAGCGGACGGTGTCGTCCCCGAAGCTCAGCAGCCCGACCAGCGCCATGACGACCGCGACCAGGAAACTGCCCGCAGCGATGCTCTTGGTCCAGGTGTAGAGGCTGACCCGCCACCCCCACGGGGCGAAGTGCGGGATGTCGTAGGACAGCAGCGCCGCCGCGGACGAGCGGGCCCGGTCAGGGTGCCCGGAGGGCACCAGCTGCGGGCCGGGCTGACCCTGGGTGGCCCAGGCGTACAGCCCGCCGTCCGGGCGCGTGGACCCCAGCGGATCGAGGGTGGCCTGGTGCGCGCCCAGGTAGAACAGCCCCGGGCCGGTCTCCTTCTCGGGTCGCCGTACGAGGGCCGGCTTGCGCTGGACCGCCTTGGCCACCTTCGAGGTCGGGTCGTTCAGGTCGCCGACCAGGATCGCCTCGGTGGGACACACCGTGACGCAGGCCGGCTCGAGGCCGACGTCGATGCGGTGCGCGCACAGGTTGCACTTCTCCGCCGAGTGGTCCTCGGGGTTAATGAAGATCGCGTCGTACGGGCAGGCAGCCATGCACGCCTTGCAGCCGATGCAGATGTCCTTGTCGAAGTCGACGATCCCGTCGGGTCGCTTGTACATCGCCTGCGTCGGGCACGCGTTGACGCAGGGCGCATCGGTGCACTGGTTGCAGCGCGTGACCTGGAAGGCGCGACGCACCTGGGGAAACACGCCCACGTCGACAGACTTGACGTAGGTCCGGGTCACGCCCACCGGCACTTCGTTCTCGCTCTTGCAGGCTGTCGTGCAGGCGTGGCAGCCGATGCACCTGGTCTGGTCGAGGACCTTGAGCCAGCGCACCGGACGGTCCTGCTGTTCCACGGGGTGCATGCGATTCCCTTCGAGCGGCGACAGCATCGGCTGGACGCTAGGCGGTGACGGTTGGGTTGCGCAAGGGATGTCCGGACCTTTCTAGAAGGAGGTGTCCGCCAAACGATGGGCGGGGACGGACGAGCCCGGTAGCTGCGGCTGGTTGCCGGGCGCGATCTCCAGGAGCAGGTCCGTATCGGCGAGCAGCGTCATCAGGTGGCTGCCCTGACGGCTGTGCGGTACGGCGGTGGGTCGGCCGCGGCCGGAAGACCACTGGGCGGCGACGTAACGCGTCTTGACCGGGTGGGGGTCCACCTGGGCGGCGAGCTCCACCGGAGACGCCGGAGCGGCCGGAGCCAGCCCGCGCAAGGCTCTGATCAGGGGGAGCACGAACACGACGAAGGACACCATCGCAGCCACGGGATTGCCCGGTAACCCCACGAAGCCAACCCCGTCCAGGGACCCGGCCGCTTGCGGCGAGCCGGGCTGCATCGCAACGTTCGCGAACCGCACCCCACCGCCGGACAGCGCGGCCTTGACGACGTCGTTCTCCTCGCCTGCGCTGATGCCCCCGGTGGTGACGATCAGGTCTGCGGTGGTAGCAGCGTCTGCCAGCAGCCGGCGGAGCAGCTGCGGGTCGTCCCCGCAGCGCAGGGCGGTGGCCTGCGCGCCCGCGTGACGGATGGCGGCGGCGAGCCCGGCGGAATTGCTGTCCGGGAGCTGACCAGGCCCGAGGTGCTTCCCGGCGGGGACCAGCTCGTCGCCGGTGGCCACGACGACCACTCGTGGCCGGGGCGCGACCAGCAGGGTGGCGTGTCCGGCTGCTGCTGCCGCGGCGACCTGGCCCGGTCCGACCGCTCGGCCAGCCCGCAGGATGTGCGCGCCCTGCGGCAGGTCCTCGCCGGCCCGGCGCACGTGCCTCCCGGGGGCGACGGCCTCGCGGACCTGCACGACCTCCCGCCCGCCGTCGGTGGACTCGACGGCGACGACGGCGTCCGCGCCCTCGGGCAGCTGTCCGCCGGTGAGGATCCGCACGGCCTGGCCAGGACCGACGAACGCTGGCACGGGGTGGCCGGCCGGAGCGGACGCGACGACGCGCAGGGCCACGGGAGCATCCGGCGCGGCGGCTCGGACGTCGCCGGCGCGGACCGCGTAGCCGTCCATCGCCGAAGCGGTGAACGGCGGCAGCGGGTGCAGCGTGGGCACGTCCTCCATGAGCAGGCACCCGTCAGCGTCCGCGAGCGGCAGGCGCCGAGCCGGGAGCGGCCGGAGCAGGGCCTGCAGGACCTGTTCCCACTCGGAGACGGAGATCAGCACGGTGCCCGGCCCGTCAGCCCGTGCGCTCGGCAACGGGACATGCGGTCCACGTGTCGTCCACGTAGACCCCCGCGATGTCGAACCGGGGCAAGGCGGTCCGCAACCACTGCATGGCGGTGCGGATCTGCTCCTCGTGCACCGGGCGCGGCACCGGGTTGGCGGCACAGTCGTGGTGTCCGGCGACGACCAGGTAGCAGGACAGGTGCGCGAGCCGAGACACGCACACCTTGTCCAGCACCGCATCACGCCACTTGGGCGCACCCGACGCGAGCAGGGCAGCGATCCCTGGCTCGGTCACGACGTCTGCGTAGTCGATGGCGTACTGGGTGCAGACCCAGTCCAGCAAGGGTTGCTGGGCTCGCCCGTCGATGCAGTTGAGCACGACGGCAAAGCCGCCGTCGATGCTGTCCGTCGGCTGGCGGCCGAGCCGGCGTGCGCACTCGCCGTCGGGCAGCGGGAGGCGGCCGGGGGGCAGCGCACGACCGGAACCGCCGGGTGATGTCACTGGCGCCTCCTCCTCAACGTGCGTTCGGTGCAACTGCTCGACGCTGCTAGACCAGATCCGGGGGCTCGTGGAGCTCGCCATCGGGCTTGAGCAACGGCGATCCGGTCCGCCCGGCAATCGCGCGCACGGCCGCCTCGATCGTGGTGTGAATGCGTCCGGATCTCATCATGTCCCCCCACAGGTCGGTGTTGGCCAGGGTGTCCCGCACCGGGCCGCGCACCGTGACCAGGTGCAGCAGCACGCCGCCTTCGCGCAGCTCGTCGTCCAGCTCGCTGAGCAGCTCCGAGCCGCTCGCGTCGATGTCCCCGATCCCGCTCGCCACGATCACCAGGTGCTCGACGAGCGGCCGGTCGCCCACCAGCGCCTGCGCCCGTTGCTCGAAGAAGCGGGCGTTCGCGAAGTACAGCGGCCCGTCCATGCGCAGGATCGCGATCCGGTCGTCGGTGCGGGTGGCCCAGCGCTCGACGCTGCGGTAGCGCGCGGTCCCCTTGACACGACCCACCTCGACGACGTTCGGGCGGGCGGTGCGGGCGATGAAGACGAGCAGGCTGGCGACCACGCCCACGGCCAGGCCCTGCGCGACGCCGAGCAGGAGCGTGGCGAGGAAGGTCACCAGCAGGCCGATGCCGTCGGCCCGCTGCACCCGCAGGATCCGTCGCGCTCCGCGGAGGTCGACGAGGGAGGCGACCGCGACGACGATCACAGCGGCCAGGGCGGCCTTGGGCAGGAAGAAGAACAGGGGGGTGAGGAAGGTGACCGCCACGAGCAGCACGGCTGCTGCCGTGACGCCGGCCAGTTGCGTCTTGGCGCCCGCGCGGAAGTTGACAGCACCCCTCGAGAACCCGCCGGCCACGGAGAACCCCCGGAAAAGCCCGGCCGCGAGGTTGGCCGCTCCGACGGCCACCAGCTCCTGATTGGGTTGGACGCGCGTGCGCGTGCGGGTCGCGAAGGCCTTGGCCGTGCTGATGCTCTCCATGTACGAGATCACGGCGATCGTCAGCGCGGCCGGCAGCAGCCGCCGGACGAGGTCGACGTCGACACTCGGAACGACCAGACGCGGTAGTCCCGCCGGCACTTCGCCCAGGACCTTGATGCCGTCGGCGTCCAGGCGCAGCAGGGCAACGACGGCGGTCGAGAGCGCCACGACCACGAGCGCCGCGGGCACGCGGGGGCCGAGGCGCCGCGCCCCGACGAGGCTGAGCACGGAGGCCGCAGCGATCAGCACCGTGAGCAGGTGCGCGGTGTCCGCTGCCGCCAGTGCGGCACGGACCGTGTCCACGAAGCTGCTGCCCTGCCCTGGGGGCACGGTGAGACCGAGCAGGTCCTTGACCTGACTGGCAGCGATCGTGAGGGCCGCGGCCGAGGTGAACCCGCTGATGACGGGCACGGAGAGGAAGTTGACGAGCGCGCCGAGCCGGAGCGTCCCGAGGGTCAGCTGGATCAGGCCGGTCAGGACGGCGAGCACTCCCGCCGTGGCGACGTAGAGCTCCGGGTCGCCCTGGGCGAGGGGACCGACCGCCGCGGCGACCAGGAGGGAGTCGATGGCCACCGGTCCGACGGAGATGAAGCTGCTGCTCCCGAGTGCGGCATAGACGAGCAGGGACACGATCGCTGCGTAGAGACCCGCCTGCGGGGGCATGCCTGCCAGAGCGGCGTAGGCCATGGACTGGGGGATGAGCAGCACCGCGACCGTGAGACCTGCTGGGAGGTCGCTGCGCAGGAACTCGCGGCGGTAGGACAGCAGCCACCTGGACGCCGGGAGGACCGTCACCAGGGTTCGCCGTCCGCGACCAACGGCGGCGGCACTGCGCGACCGACCGGCGGGGCTGGGCATGTCGGACGTTCTCACGCTGCCTTCCGTTTCCAGCGGGCAGGCTGCTCCGCCCGGGCCCTTGCGGGATGCGGCTCACGACATTAATGTACGGACAAAGAGCACGACACTTCACCTGGAGGCAGCATGCGCGTCGACGTGATCGAGACACCGGACCTGGGCGACCGCAGCTACGTCGTCAGTGACGGGACGTGCGCCGTCGTCGTCGACCCGCAGCGCGATTTCGACCGGGTGGAGAGCCTGCTGAGCGAGCTGGGGGTGACCGCGACGCTGGTGGTCGAGACCCACCTGCACAACGACTACGTCACCGGCGGCCTGGCGCTCGCCCGCAAGACGGGGGCCACCTACGTCGTGGCCGGGCGCGACGAGGTGTCCTTCGAGCGGTGCTCGGTGCACGACGGTGACGACCTCTCGGCCGGGACCATGACCGTCCGAGTCCTGGAGACGCCCGGGCACACCGACACGCACGTGTCCTACGTCATCAGCGACGGCGAGGGGCCCTCGGCCGTGTTCACCGGCGGCTCGCTGCTGTACGGCAGCGTCGGGCGCACAGACCTGCTCGGGACGGACCGGACCGACGAGCTCACGCGCAAGCAGTGGCGCTCGGCCCGGCGGTTGGCCGAGCTCCTCCCGGACGAGACGCCGGTCTACCCGACCCACGGCTTCGGCAGCTTCTGCTCCTCCGGCGGTGCCAGCGGTGGCAGCGACAGCACCATCGGGACCGAGAAGACCCGCAACGACGCGCTGCTCGAGGACGACGAGCAGGCGTTCGTCGACCGGCTCGTCGCCGGGCTGACCGGCTACCCCACCTACTACGCCTACATGGGCCCGCGCAACGCGCAGGGGCCGGACGCTCCGGACCTCTCGCCGGCCACCCCGGTCGACCCCGCCGAGCTCGCCTCGCGGATCCGGGCCGGTGAGTGGGTGGTCGACCTCCGGGACCGCTCGACGTACGCCGGTCGGCACCTCGCGGGCACGGTGTCGGTGGCGATGGGCACCCAGTTCTCGACCTATGTCGGCTGGATCGTCCCGTGGGGGGAGCCGGTCACCCTGATCGGCGAGAGCCCCGAGCAGATCGCGGACGCCCAGCGCCAACTGGTGCGCATCGGCATCGAGCGGCCGGCCGGCGCCGCCACGGGCGAGATCGAGTCACTCGCGGACGGCATCGACCTGCGCTCCTTCCCTGTCGCCGACTTCGAGCAGGTCGCCGCCGAGCCGGGTGCCGTCGTCCTGGACGTGCGCCGCCACGACGAGCGCGCGAACGGTTTCATCGAGGGGTCGGTCCACATCCCGCTCAGCGAGCTGCAGGACCGGCTGGCCGAGGTGCCGTCGGACAAGGTCTGGGTGCACTGCGCCGCCGGCTTCCGGGCCAGCATCGCCGCGAGTCTGCTGGACCGCGCGGGGCACCCGGTCGTGCACATCGACGACGACTTCGACAACGCCGAGAAGGCGGGTTTGCCAATGACAGCGCCGTGACGGTCTGCGTGGACCTGGACGCCGTTGAGTGGACGACGCCGCCGGTTGCCGTCGGGTCCCAGGCAGGTGCCGGTGCGATGGCCCCGGCGGAGCCCGCAGAGGCGAGGCTGCCGCTCAGGCCGCTGCTCGCCTTGGTCGGCAGCGGCACGTTCGCCCTCTGGACGAGCCTGACCTGCTTCGTGTGTTGATCTGCTCGCTGCGCTGATCGTCTGCCCGGGCTGACCCGTGCTCACGAACGTTCGTACCGCCGTACGTCGTCCCGGAAGCGATCGATGTCCTCGGCGGTCAGGGTGGGGCGCGTCTCGGCTATGGCCCGCAGGTAGTCCTCGGTCGTGCTCGGCAGGCGTCGTCCGCTGGAGAGCGTGGACTCGAAGGACCGAGCGGCGACCTGCTGACCGGCGTGGCCGATGTCGGCAGGGGTCAGACCTTCGCTGGCGTCGGCGAGACGCTCGAGGTCCAGTTCGGCGTCCGTGTTCTCGGCGGCGCGGCGCCAGAGCGCGCATCGAGCGTCTGCGTCGGGCGGACCGATCGGCAGCACGTAGTCGAATCGCCCGTGCCGAAGGAAGGCAGCGTCCAAGCTGCTGATGCTGTTCGTCGCGCACACGAGCAGCCGGTTGGGCCGCTCGCGGAAGGTGACGATGGCCTTCAGCAGTTCGTTCACGACCCCGACGTCAGAGGTCGTGGTGGCCCGGTCAGCCGCGACCTCCTCGACCTCGTCGATGAACACCAGGACGTGCTCCATCTGGGCCAGGGTGGAGAAGGCGTCGGACAGCCCGCCGGCCAGTCCACCGCTGCCACCCGCCAGGCGCGAGGGGAACAGCTCGACGAAGGGCCAGCTCAGCCGGCTGGCGATGGCCCGAGCGAACGTTGTCTTGCCCGTACCAGGCGGACCGAAGAGCATCACCGCGCGCGGCTCGCGCACCCCGTGCTCCTCCGCCAGGCCGCGGTGGGCGAGGGGGAGCACGACCCGCCGGTCGATGACGTCCTTCTCCTGCGTCATCCCTTCGACCTTGGCCCAGAGGTTGGACGGCGGGATGACGCCCCCGAGCGCGGCCGCGGCCTGGACGTCTTCGGTCCGCACCTGCTCGAGCTTGTCGAACCAGGTCACGTCGTCCCGTGTGGTGAAGCCCGAGTTCACCAGGGCCTGAGTGCCGGTCTCCCCGCGCGGCAGGACGCAGGTGAGCCGCCGCGCGCCTGCCGCGACCAGCCGATGCTCCAGGTGGGCGAGCAGCTCGCTGCCCAGGCCCCTTCCGCGCCATTGTGGATGCAGCGTCATCCGCAAGATCCAGCCGCGGTCGCGATCGACGCGACCGACGGCCACGCCCACCATCTCGCCGCCCACCTCGGCTGTGACAGCGGGCTGTCCCGCCACCAGACTCGCCACGACGTCGGCGAGCGGGAACAGCGCCGGCTGCGCGACGGTGCTGGACAGGGCATCCAGGGCGACGGCTCGCTCGAGGTCGCGATCGGTGAGGTCGCGCACGTGCCAGCGGCTCATCCGCCCCAACTCCCAGGTGGCATCAGACTGCCTCCGGTGATGTACGTACATTACGAGGGGCTGACTCTACTGAGTCGGCACGGTCACGGCAAGGACACCGGCCGACCGGCCCTCCGCCTGGCTCCCCGCGCCTGTAGCGTCGCGCCGGTGAGCTCTCCCACCTTCGTCGCAGCGGTCCGCGCCGTCGCCGTCACGTGCCCTTGCCGGTTCTGCCCCGTTCCCGCCGTACGTGGCGGACGTCGCCCGCTGGTCGCCGACCGGAGGCCCCTGCCGTGATCGACTTCCGCTACCACCTCGTGTCCGTCATCGCGATCTTCCTAGCTCTCGCGCTGGGCATCGTGGTGGGTACGACGGCGCTGAACGGCGGCATCGTCGACACCCTGCGGTCCAGCAACAGCCAGGTCATCTCCGACAAGCGCGCGCTCGAGTCGACCGTTGAGGACCTGCGAACCCAGATCGCGCGCCGCGACGACGTGTCGGCAGCCGTCGGTGCCCGTGCGGTGGCCGGTCGGCTGAGCGGGCAGCGGGTCCTGATCGTCACCGTGCCGGGCGCCTCCACCGACCAGGTGCAGTCGCTGAACCAGCTCGTCACGCAGGCCGGCGGCGAGCCCGGCGGCGTCGTACGCCTGCGCGAGGACCTGCTCGACCCCGCCAAGGGACAGGTGCTCGACGACCTGGTCGCTGACGTGGCTCCGGCCGGGCTGACTCTGCCGGAGGGCACTCCGGCCGACCGCGCCGCTGTGGTTCTGGCTGCCGCCCTGGTGCGCACGCCGGGTGCGGACGGGCTGAGCGGTGATGCGGCAGCCAAGATCGTCGGGGCGTTCACTGCCGCCGACCTCATCGACGTGCAGGCGGCGCCGCGAGGGACCGAGCGAGCAACCCTCGTCGTGCTCCTGACCGACAAGGGTGCGGGCAAGGAGCTGGACGAACCGGCAGTGCAGCGCCAGCGTTCCGAACTCGGCCTCGCACGGGCTCTGGATCGCAGGTCAGCCGGCCTCGTGGTGGCCGGTCCCGACAGCGCTGCCGACCTGGGTGGGCTGATCAAGGCGCTGAGGGACGACGACGCGCTGAGCGACGCGGTGTCCAGCGTCGACGCGGCGGACAGCCCGACCGGTCGGTTGGTTGTCGTCCTCGCTCTGGCCGAGCAGGCCAGCGGATCCTCGGGCCGCTACGGGCAGGGTCCGGGCGCGCAGGCGGGCGCACCCACCGCAACCGCCAACCCGTGAGGCCCGCGACCCGGGTCGCGCTCGGCGGGGTCGGGGCGTTCGCGGCACAGCGCGCCCTGCAGACCCGGCTACCCG
>JANPHZ010000255.1:0-1731 GCA_031424715.1 Frankiaceae bacterium | reverse complement strand
GGCGCCGAGGTCGTCCTGCTCGGCATCCCGACCCGCGGCCCCGCTCTCGCGGCGCGCCTCGCCGCCCGGATGAAGGCCTTCGAGAACGTCGAGGTCCCCGCCGGCTCGCTCGACATCACGCTCTACCGCGACGACCTGCGGCTCAAGCGCCCGCGGGCGCTGGAGGAGACCGAGCTGCCCGCCGAGGGCATCGACGGCAAGCTCGTCGTGCTCGTCGACGACGTGCTCTTCTCCGGGCGCACCATCCGCGCGGCCCTCGACGCGCTCGCCGACCTCGGCCGACCGAGGGCCGTCCAGCTCGCCGTCCTCGTCGATCGTGGCCACCGCGAGCTGCCCATCCGCGCTGACTACGTCGGCAAGAACATCCCCACCAGCCTGACCGAGACGGTGCACGTGCAGCTGAGCGAGCAGGACGGCGTCGACGGGGTCCTGCTCGGTCCGGCCGACGGGGCACGCGGATGAACCGCCACCTGCTCAGCGCCGGCGACCTCAGCCGCGACGACGCCCTGCTCGTCCTCGACACCGCCGAGGAGCTCGCCACCCTCACCGAGCGCGCGACGGTCAAGAAGCTGCCGACCCTGCGCGGGCGGACCGTGGTCAACCTCTTCTTCGAGGACTCGACCCGCACCCGCACGTCGTTCGAGCTCGCGGCCAAGCGGCTCTCGGCCGATGTCATCAACTTCTCGGCCAAGGGCTCCAGCGTCAGCAAGGGCGAGACGCTCAAGGACACCGCGCTGACCCTGGAGGCCATGGGCGCCGACGCCGTCGTCATCCGCCACTCCTGGTCAGGGGCGCCGGTCAACCTCGCCCGCTGGGTGCAGGGCTCGGTCATCAACGCCGGCGACGGCACCCACGAGCACCCCACCCAGGCCCTGCTTGACGCGTTCACCATGCGCCAGCGGCACGGCCGGATCGAGGGGCTGCGGGTCGCGATCGTCGGCGACGTGCTGCACAGCCGGGTCGCGCGCAGCAACGTGCTGCTGCTCAGCACGCTCGGCGCCGAGGTCACCCTCGTCGCTCCGCCCACGCTGCTGCCAGTCGGCGTCGAGGCCTGGCCGGCCGAGGTGACCTACGACCTCGACAGCGTGCTGCCCAAGAGCGACGTCGTGATGATGCTGCGGGTGCAGCGCGAGCGGATGAACGCCGCGTTTTTCCCGAGCAGCCGGGAGTACTCCCGCCGCTACGGCCTGGACGTACGACGGGTCGCGGCCCTGCCCGACGACGCGATCGTCATGCACCCCGGCCCGATGAACCGCGGCATGGAGATCGCCCCTGAGGTGGCCGACGGCGTGCGCAGCACGATCGTCGCCCAGGTCGCCAACGGCGTGAGTGTGCGGATGGCCGTGCTCTACCTGCTACTAGGCGGCGCCGAGCCCGCGATCGGCCGCGACGAGGAGACATCATGAGCTGGGTCCTGAAGAACGTCCTGCTCTACGGCGAGAACCCGCCGGTCGACGTACGCCTCGACGACGGGCGGATCGCCGAGATCGGCAGCGACCTGACGGCGGACAACGTGCTCCCGGGCGACGGCCTCGTCCTGCTGCCCGGGCTGGTCGACCTGCACACCCACCTGCGCGAACCCGGTCGGGAGGATGCCGAGACGGTCGAGACCGGCACGCTGGCGGCGGCCCTGGGCGGCTACACCGCCGTGCACGCCATGGCCAACACCGACCCGGTCGCCGACACGGCTGGTGTGGTCGAGCAGGTCTGGCGGCTCGGCCTGGAGGCCGG
>JANPHZ010000254.1:0-3959 GCA_031424715.1 Frankiaceae bacterium | reverse complement strand
CCCGATGCCCGCCAGGACGGCGACGGCGCCCGCGCCCAGGGCCACCGCCCCGGCAGCGCCACCGCGCGGCATGACGAAGACCGCGATCAGGAAGGCCAGCAGGCACACGGCGCGGAGCCCGAAGTAGGCCACCTTGCGCCTCCGCAGGCTCATGAGCCGACCGTACGCCGATCTACGCTGCCCGCATGTTGGCCGAGGAGTTCGAGGAGCTCCTGCTCGGAGCGCCCCGCGAGTGGGACCGCGACGGGGTTGCCGCGCAGGTCGGCGTCGGCATCGAGCGCGCGAGCGACCTGTGGGCTGCCCTGGGCTTCGCCGAGGTACCGACGGGCGAGCTGGCGTTCACCCGGCTCGACGTGGAGGCCCTGCGCACCGCCCTTGACCTGAGCTCCTCCGGGGTCATCGAGCCGGAGATGCTGCTGGTGCTCGCCCGCGCGATGGGTCAGGGCCTGAGTCGGCTCGCCGAGGCGCAGGTGGAGGTCTTTCGCGGCCGCGCGGTCGGGATGTCCCCCGAAGACGTGCAGGCCGCGGCGGCAAGCGCTGCAGCCGAGGTGCTGCCCCGGCTCGAGGACCTGGTGGTCCACGTCTGGCGACGGCACTTCGCCGCAGCGATGGAGCGCTCGCTCGTCGCGCTCGCGGCCGACGGCCACCCCGTGCAGGCTGTGGGCTTCGTCGACCTCGTCGGATACACCCGGACCAGTCGCGACGCCCAGGCGGCCGAGCTGACTGAGCTCCTGGAGCGGTTCGAACGCGAGACCGCCCTGCGGGTGACGGCCAACGGGGGTCGGGTGGTCAAGACCCTCGGCGACGGGGTGCTCTTCGTCGCCGACACCATCGCCGGGGCGGCCGAGGTCGCGCTCGCGACGGCCGAGGCGCACGAGCGGGACCAGTCGATCCCCGAGATCCGCGCCGGCCTTGCCCTGGGCCCGGTGCTGAGCCGGCTGGGCGATGTCTTCGGTGACCCGGTCAACCTCGCCAGCCGGCTGACCGAGGAGGCCAGGCCCAGCAGCGTGCTGGTGGACCGCATCGCCGCCGAGGCCCTGGCCGGCGACGAGCGCTTCCGGTTGGTGTCGCTCAAGCACCGATCGGTCCGTGGCTACCGCGCGCTGCGGCCGCACGTCCTGCGCCGCGCTGGCAGCACCTGAGCGGCCCGCGCATACGCTCGTCCTGTGAGCGATCTCCCCGACCGGATCAGTCTGCGTGAGGTCGGCCCGCGTGACGGGTTGCAGAACGAGGCGCCCGTGCCCACCGGATCCAAGGTGGCGCTCATCAACGCCCTCTCGCGCACCGGGCTGTCCCGCATCGAGGCCGTGTCGTTCGTGCACCCCAAGGCCATCCCGTCGATGGCCGATGCCGACCAGGTGTGGTCCGCCGTACGCCGGTCTCCGGACGTGCGCTACTCCGCGCTCGTGCCCAACCTGCGTGGCGCACAGCGCGCCCTGGACGCCGGCTTCCGAGAGATCGAGGTCGTCGTCTCGGCCTCCGACACGCACAACCGCAAGAACGTCAACCGCTCCACCGAGGAGTCGCTCGACGACATCGCCGTCCTGCTGCAGGCGGCGCACGACGTCGACGCGACCTGCCAGGTCATCGTGTCCACCGCGTTCGGCTGCCCCTACGAGGGCGACGTTCCCGTCGACCGGGTGCTCGACGTGGTCGGTCGTGCCCTGGCCGACGGCGCGGACGGCGTGTCCTATGGCGACACGACCGGGATGGCGACGCCGTCGCGGGTGACCGCCCTGGTGGGGCAGACCCGGATGCGCTTCCCGGACGCGGCGCTCAACCTGCACTTCCACAACACCCGAGGCACCGGGCTCGCCAACGTCCTGGCGGCCCTGCAGCTCGGGGTCGTCGACTTCGACGCCTCCGTCGGCGGCCTCGGCGGCTGCCCCTACGCCCCCGGGGCGACCGGCAACGTCTGCACCGAGGACCTCGTGCACATGGTCGAGGACATGGGCGTCGACACCGGTGTCGACCTCGATGCCCTGCTGCTGGCCGCCCGCGAGGCCGAGCGCCTCGTCGGTCGCACGTTGCCGTCGCAGATCTTGCGCGCCGGACCCCGCACCCAGCTCACCCCTCTGTAGCGCCCGTCCTGACACTGCCCCCGCCAAGGAGTCCCATGTCCCTGCACGACCTCGAGGTCCAGACCCTCACGGGTGAGTCGACCACCCTCGGCAAGCTCGCCGACGGCAAGGCGGCGCTGATCGTCAACGTCGCCTCCAGGTGCGGCTTCACCAACCAGTACACCGACCTGGAGCGGATGCACGAGGAGCTGCCCGGGCTCACCGTGATCGGCGTGCCGTGCAACCAGTTCGGCGGGCAGGAGCCCGGCAGCGCCGAGGAAATCGCGGAGTTCTGCTCGGCGACGTACGGCGTGACGTTCCCGATGCTGAGCAAGGTGGAGGTCAACGGTGACGACCGCGCGCCGCTGTTCGCCGAGCTCACCCAAGCCGCCGACGCCTCCGGCGAGGCCGGCGACGTGAAGTGGAACTTCGAGAAGTGGCTGGTCTCCGCGGACGGCGAGGTCCTCACTCGCTTCCGCACCCAGGTGAAGCCGACCGACCCCGAGCTGCGCGACGCTGTCGTGGCCGCGGCGAACAAGGCCGCCTCCTAGGAGCTCGCGCCTCCGCAGGGCCGCCGCCTCCTAGGATCTGGCGGCGTGACCACCACTCCTGACCTGCAGCACGAAGCCGGGCACGCCCACCTCGCCGAGCTGCGCGCGCAGGTCGAGCAGGGCGGCGCCGGCAAGTACCACGACGCCAACGCCGCCAAGGGCAAGCTCTTCGCGCGCGAGCGGGTCGCGCTGCTCACGGACGAGGGGTCGTTCGTCGAGGACGGGCTCTACGCCAACGCCCTTGCCGGGGACCTGCCCGCCGATGGCGTCATCACCGGTACGGCGACCGTCGACGGCCGCCCGGTCTGCGTGATGGCCAACGACTCCACGGTCAAGGCCGGCTCCTGGGGGGCCCGCACCGTCGAGAAGATCATCCGCATCATCGAGACGGCCTATCGCACCGGCGTGCCCATGGTGTGGCTGGTCGACTCGGCCGGGGCGCGCATCACCGACCAGGTCGACCTGTTCCCCGGCCGCCGAGGCGCCGGCAAGATCTTCCACACCCAGGTGCGGGCCAGCGGCGCGATCCCGCAGGTCTGCGCGCTCTTCGGTCCGTCGGCCGCTGGCGGCGCCTACATCCCGGCCTTCTGCGACGTCGTGGTGATGGTCGAGGGCAACGCGTCGATGTACCTCGGGTCAGACCGCATGGTCGAGATGGTGACGGGAGAGAAGACGACGCTCGAGGCCATGGGCGGAGCGGCTGTGCACTGCAAGGAGTCCGGCGTTGGCCACTTCCTGGCCAAGACCGAGCAGGACGCGATCGCCACGGTGCAGCGCTACCTGTCCTACTTCCCGAGCAACTGGCAGCAGCAGCCGCCGGCCGCGGAGGCCGCCGATCCCAAGGCGGTCGACCTGCGCGCACTGGTCCCGGCGAGTGAGCGCCAGGCCTTCGACATGCGCCGCTACATCGCCGGCCTCGTCGACGAGGGCTCGTGGTTCGAGGTGCACGCGCTGTGGGCCAAGGAGCTCACCGTCGGCTATGCGCGCCTCGACGGCCAGGTCGTCGGGATCCTCGGAAACAACCCGATGTTCAAGGGCGGCGTGCTGTTCATCGATACCGCCGACAAGGCGGCCCGCTTCATCCAGACCTGCGATGCCTTCAACATCCCGCTGCTGTTTCTGTCCGACGTCCCCGGCTTCATGGTCGGCTCGGTCGTCGAGCGCGAGGGGATCATCCGGCACGGCGCCAAGATGATCACCGCGGTCTGCGAGGCCACGGTGCCCAAGATCAGCGTCATCGTCCACAAGGCCTACGGCGCAGGGCTCTACGCGATGGCCGGACCCGGGTTCGAGCCGGACGCGTGCCTGGCTCTGCCCACCGCCAAGATCGCCGTCATGGGCGCGGAGG
>JANPHZ010000253.1:0-13189 GCA_031424715.1 Frankiaceae bacterium | reverse complement strand
GCGTCGTGCCCGAGCTCGACCTTGGTATCGGCGAGCAGGATGCCCGCGCGCTCCGCAACCTCGGCCCCGCGCGCGTAGATCGCCAAGGTGGTGAGTCGCAGGCGCTCGGCCAGCTCTGCACCCACCTGGTCGACGACCTGGTCATAGCTGATCGGCTCGTCGTGCTCACCGACCTCAGCCTTGCTGCTCGGCGTGAAGATCGGCGTGCGCAGGCGCGACCCGTCCACGAGACCGGCCGGCAGCTGCACCCCGCTGACGCGTCCGGTGGCCTGGTAGTCCACGAGCCCCGAGCCGGTGAGGTAGCCGCGGGCGACGCACTCGACCGGCACCATCGCGAGCCGTCGGCACAGCATCGAGCGGCCCCGCAGCTCGGCGGCGAAGGGGTGCAGCTCCGCCGGCATCTCCTCGACCCGGGCGGTCACCAGGTGGTGGGGCACCAGGTCGGCGAGCTGGTCGAACCACCACACCGACAGCGCCGGCAGGACCGCGCCCTTGTCCGGGACGACGCTCGGCAGGACGACGTCATAGGCACTCAACCGGTCACTGGCGACCAGCAGCAGCTGGTCCTCGCCGACGGCGTAGACGTCGCGCACCTTGCCCTTGGCGAGCAGTTCCAGAGGAAGCGTCATGAGAGCGCGGCGAGGCGGTCGAAGACGGGGGCGAGTCGCTCGAGGTAGCGCTCCGGCCGGCAGACGTCGTCGAGCCGGGCCTCGTCGAGCTCCTTGCCGGCCTCCTTGGCCTCGGCGGTGAGGGTCTCGCGGAACGGCGTACCGGTCTCCCAGGTCTTCATCGCGGCGCGCTGGACGAACGCGTAGGCGTCCTCCCGGGACAGCCCTGCCTCGACCAGCTCGAGCAGCACGGTGGAGGTGTAGATGAGCCCGCCGGAGGACTCGAGGTTGTGCCGCATGCGGTCGGCGTCGACGACCAGGCCAGTGACGAGGCGGGTCGTGAGGTGCAGCAGGTAGTCGGTGCCGATCGCGGCGTCGGGCAGCGCGATCCGCTCGGTGGACGAGTGGCTGATGTCGCGCTCGTGCCACAGCGGGATGCCCTCCATGACGGGCACGACCTGGGCGCGTACGACGCGGGCCATCCCCGCGATCCGCTCGCTGGCGATGGGGTTCTTCTTGTGGGGCATGGCTGACGAGCCCTTCTGGCCCTTGCCGAACGGCTCCCACAGCTCGCGGACCTCGGTGCGCTGGCCGTGCCGCACCTCCAGCGCAAACGCCTCGCAGACCGTCGCGATGACGGCGAGGGCGCTGACCCACTCGCTGATGCCGTCGCGGATCACGACCTGCGTCGCGGCGGGAGCGGCGCTCAGGCCGAGCCGCTCGGCGACCTGCTGCTCCACCTGGGGGTCGATGTTGCTGTAGGTGCCGACCGCGCCGCTGATCTTGGCGACGGCGACCGCGTCACGGGCCCTCTTGAGGCGGTCGCGGGAGCGGGCCATCGCGAAGGCGAGGTCGGCGACGCGGTGCCCCCAGGTCGTCGGCTCGGCGTGGATGCCGTGGGTGCGGCCGACCTTGACGGTGTCCTTGTGAGCCATCCCCATATCGCGCAGCGCGGCGACGAGGATGTCGGCCTTGGCCAGCAGGATGTCGGTTGCCTCGACCAGTTGCAGTGCGAGCGCGGTGTCGAGCAGGTCGCTGCTGGTCATGCCGAAGTGCACGTACGCCGCCGCCTCGCGCGGCTCGGTGTTGTCAGCCCAGGCGCTGAGGAACGCGATGACGTCGTGCTGCGTGACGGCCTCGATCTCGGCGACGGCCTCGGGGGTGGGCGGGGTTGCCCGGCGTACGGGCTCGACTGCGCTGGCGGGCACTGTGCCGGCCTCTGCGTGCACCTCCAGGACGAGCGTCTCGACCTGGCACCACAGCTCGTACTTGTGGGCCTCGCTCCAGACCCGACCCATCTCGGGCAGGGTGTAACGCTCGATCACGTCGGCTCCTCGGGTCGCGGTGGGCCAGTCTCCCAGACCCGGTCAGCCACCTCTGCGCCGATCATGGAGTTGGTGCTCACCCGGCGCTCAGGGAGCGGGCACCCGCTCCATGATCGGCGGCCGGTGCGCCCGCGACCGGCGGCGCGGCAGCGATCAGGTGGCGGGGTCGCCCGGCGGGGGCCAGTCGATGGCGGCGACGATCTGCGCGCGCCACCCCCTTCCGTGATCACCGCCGGCTGGGGCTCCGGCTCACGCTCGACGGCCGGCAGTGATCGCGGCGGCCGCGATGCTCGGCGCGGGGCGCCGTAGGGTCCGCGGGTGGCCCACATCGAGATCACCCAGGACTTCGCGCTGCCCGTCGAGCGGGTCTACGACTACCTCGCTGAGCACGAGAACCTCGGACCGCTGTTCGGGGCGCAGGTCACCCGGCTGCGCGACGGTGACGACAGCCGTAACGGCGTCGGCTCGGCCCGCCGACTCAAGGTGGGTCCGCTCCCGCCGTTCACCGAGACGGTGACGAAGGCGGTGCCGAACGAGCTGATCGAGTACCGCATCACCCAGGGCAGTCCGCTGCGCGGTCACGTCGGCACGATGACGTTCGCCGCGAAGGGCACCGGCTCGACGCTGCACTACGTGATCGCGTTCGGCGCCGTCGTACCCCTGCTCGACAAGGTCATCGCCGTCGGGCTCGAGCGCAGCGTCCGCAAGGGCCTCGCGACGGTCGACGCCAAGGCCTGAGTCAGTCGCCTTCGCCGAAGGGGAACGAGGCCTGCTCGGACCACTCACCCTCGTCGTCGCAGACCCACAGCGACGCGCGCGCGGCTCGCACGATCAGTGGCAGCTGTGGGCTGACCGCATCGCCCGCCGACCGGCGCAGCGTGCGGTCGTCGGTGTGCACGATCGTCAGGTGCGCGAGCACCTCGTCCACCGCGACCGCGCCGGCGTACGGCGGGCACTCGGGCCAGCGCCGGGCCAGCGCCCGGGCCAGGTCGGTGAGCGCCGGACCGGCCGGGGCGAGGTAGACGACGCCCTCGTGCTCGAAGCGGCCGACCCGGTCGAAGCACACGTCGAAGGCATCGACCCCGCGGAAGAACCAGGTCAGCTCGGCGAGCACGCCGTCGTCGATCCGGTCGCTGGGCAGGAACGGGTGCAGCAGGGTCACGTGCGCGGGCACGCCGTGCGCCGCTGACGGATCGCCCTTGCCGCGCCACTCGCGCACGAGCGGCTCCGCCTCGGGCAGCGCAAGCAGTACGGCGGTGTCCATGACTACCCCTTTCCGAGTGGACAGGTCGCGCTAACGTCGCGGCCCGTGAAGATCCTCCTCCTCGGCTCCGGAGCTCGCGAGCACGCCCTCCTGTTGGCGCTGCTGCACGACCCGGAGGTGAGCGAGGTCGTGTGCGCGCCGGGCAACGCCGGCACCGAGGCGCTCGCCCCGGCGCGTCCCGTCGACGTCACCGACGTGGCCGCGATGGTGGCGCTGGCTCGCGAGGTCGCCGCCGACCTCGTCGTCGTCGGGCCCGAGATCCCGCTGGTGGCCGGGGTGGTCGATGCCCTCAGCGCGGCGGGGGTCGAGGCGTTCGGTCCGACCGCCGCGGCCGCGCAGATCGAGGGCAGCAAAGCCTTCGCCAAGGACGTCATGACCGCAGCGGGGGTGCCGACCGCGGCCGCGATGGTCTTCACCGACGACAACGACTGCGCGGCCTACTTGGCCGGGGCCACCCCGCCGTACGTCGTCAAGGCCGACGGGCTCGCGGCCGGCAAGGGCGTGCACGTCGGGAGTGACCTCGCGGTGGCCGTCGACTTCGCTCGCGACGCACTGCGCGACCTGGGTGGACGGGTGATCGTGGAGGAGTACCTCGACGGGCCGGAGGTGTCGCTGTTCGCGCTGACCGACGGCGTGACGGTGCGGCCGCTGCTGCCGGCGCAGGACTTCAAGCGGGTGGGCGACGGCGACACCGGCCCCAACACCGGCGGGATGGGCGCCTACGCGCCGCTGCCGTGGCTCGACGCCGGGGTCGTCGACGAGGTGCTCGCGTCCGTGCTGCAGCCGGTGGTCGACGAGATGGCTGCCCGCGGTACGCCGTTTCGCGGGCTGCTCTACTGCGGCCTCGCGATGACCTGGCGCGGGCCGTCGGTGGTCGAGTTCAACTGCCGCTTCGGCGACCCGGAGACGCAGGTGGTGCTGGCCCTGCTGGAGACCCCGCTCGCCGGGTTGCTGCGGGCCTGTGCGCGGGGGGAGCTGGCGACGCAGCCGCCGCTGCGTTGGCGCGACGGCGCCGCGGTGACGGTGGTCGTCGCCGCGGAGGGCTACCCCGGCGCGGTGGCCTCTGACGACCCGGTTGAGGTGGGCGCGCTCCCGGACGGGGTGACCGTGCTGCACGCTGGCACCCGCCGGGACGGTGACGTCGTGGTGAGCAGCGGCGGGCGGGTGCTGTCGGTGACGGCGACGGGACCTGACCTGGCGAGCGCCCGCGCGTCGGCGTACGAAGGAGTCGACGCCGTGCGGCTGCGCGGCGCCCACTGGCGCACCGACATCGCCCAGGCCGCCTCGGTGCCTCCGGGCGCCTGAGCCCCGTCTCGTTCGCCGGAGGCTCAGCGATCACAGAAGTGGGTGGCCCGCCGGGTCAAGCCCGACAGCGGCTAGGTGATCACCGCCGAGCGGCGGGCGTACGCCGGAAGCCCAGCCGGCAGTGATCACGGAAGGGGTGCGGCGCCGAGCGGAGGTCGGTTAGGCGAGGGGGCGCAGGTGGAGGGTCTGCTCGCGGTCGGGGCCGACACCGATCGAGGCGAACGGCGCTCCGCTCATCGCCTCCAGCGCGCGCACGTAGGCCTGCGCGTTGGCCGGCAAGTCCTCGAGCGTGCGCGCCGAGGAGATGTCCTCGGTCCAGCCGGGGAAGTACTCGTAGACCGGCACCGCGTGGTGGAACTCGGTCTGCGTCATCGGCATCTCGTCGAGCCGCTTGCCGTCGACCTCGTAGGCGACGCAGACCGGGATCTGCTCCCACCCGGTGAGCACGTCGAGCTTGGTGAGCACGAAGTCGGTGACGCCGTTGATGCGCGCGGCGTAGCGGGCGATGACCGCGTCGTACCAGCCGCAGCGACGCGGCCGGCCGGTCGTCGTACCGAACTCCGCCCCCACCGTGCGGAGCCGCTCGCCGTCGGCGTCGAACAGCTCGGTCGGGAACGGGCCCTCACCGACCCGGGTCGTGTAGGCCTTCACGACGGCGATGACCTTGTCGACGCGGTTCGGCGGGATGCCCGAGCCGGTGCACGCGCCACCCGCAGTCGCCGACGACGAGGTGACGAACGGATAGGTGCCGTGGTCGACGTCGAGCAGCGTCGCCTGCCCGCCCTCGAGCAGCACGGTGTCGCCGCGGTCGAGCGCCTGCGCCAGCAGCAGCGAGGTGTCGGCGACCATCGGGCGCAGCCGGTCGACGTAACCGAGCAGCTCCTCGACGACCGAGTCGACGGTGACGGCCTTGCGGTTGTAGACCTTGGCCAGCAGCTGGTTCTTGACCTCCAGCGCCCCCTCGACCTTCTGCCGCAGGATCTTCTCGTCGAACAGGTCCTGGATGCGGATGCCGATGCGGTTCATCTTGTCGGCGTACGTCGGACCGATGCCGCGTCCCGTCGTACCGATCCGCCGGTTGCCGAGGAAACGCTCGGCGACCTTGTCGAGCGTGCGGTTGTACGACGCGATGACGTGGGCGTCGGCGCTGACCACGAGCCGCTCGCAGGACAGCCCGCGGGCCTCGAGCGCGTCGATCTCGCCGAACAGCACGCCAAGGTCGACGACCACGCCGTTGCCGATGACGGGGACGCAGCCCGGGCTGAGGATGCCGCTGGGCAGCAGGTGCAGGGCGTAGGTCTCGTCACCGACGACGACGGTGTGGCCGGCGTTGTTGCCGCCGTTGAACTTCACGACGTAGTCGACGACGCCACCGAGCTGATCGGTGGCCTTGCCCTTGCCTTCGTCGCCCCACTGGGCGCCGATGAGGACGAGTGCGGGCATCGGCCGAGTCACCAGCCCCTTCAGAACAGACGAAAGCCCCGTGCAGGACGCAGCGGGGCTTCTTGCGGAGGAAGTCTAGCCGTACGCCGGACGTGCGGTGTGGCAGCCGTCACGCGGCTTAGGCTGCGCGCATGGCCAGGCTCCCGGGGATCGACAGCGTGTTCAGCGGCGTGACGTCGCTGATGCAGGCGCAGGCCGACGCGCTCGCCGCGCTCCCGGGCACCGTCGCCTCGCTGACCTCCGCCGTACGCGGGCTCGCCGACACGGTGTCGCGCACCAACACCATGCTGGGCCGGCTCGACGGGATCGTCGCCGAGCTCGAGCAGCCGCTCAAGGATCTCGCCCCGGGGCTGACCAAGCTCGCGGTGATCCTGGACGACCCGGTGATCGAGGACCTGCCCGACACCATGCGGCAGGTGACGGCCGACATCCTGCCGGTGCTGCGCACCCTGGCCGACACCCACGAGCGGGTGGCGTTCATCGCCGGGCAGACCGAGCGGATCATGACCTTCGTCGACGAGACGAGCCGGACCCTGGCGCACCTGCCGGGGGCGGCGCTGCTCGGTCGTCGTACCAAGCCGCGAGGCGCCGTCGTCGTCGAAGGCGCGGTCGTCAGCCCGACCGACTAGGCCAGGGCGGCGCGGGCGGCGGGGTCGCTGTCGTCGAGGAACTGCGCGATGCGCTGGGCCTCATCGGTCTCGCTGATGGCGTCCGCGGCGCGGCCGAGGGCGTGCAGGGCGCGCAGGAAGCCCTGGTTGGGCGCGTGCGACCACGGCACGGGGCCGTAGCCCTTCCAGCCGTTGCGGCGCAGCGCGTCGAGCCCGCGGTGGTAGCCGACCCGCGCGTAGGCGTAGGACTCCACCACCGCGCCGCGCCCGAAGGCCGCATCCGCCAGCGCGGCCCAGGCGGCACTCGAGGTCGGGTGCTGCGCGGCCACCTCGGCCGGGTCGGTGCCGGCCTCGAGCAGCTCGCGCGGGGCGACCTCGTCGGGGAGCAGCGTCTCGGGCGGTCCGCCGAGCAGGTCCTTGCCGGTGAGGCTCATGCCGCCACGCTACGACGGCTCGCCACCCGGCAGAGTCGTGCAACCGGATCGCGGTGACGTGCGTCCTACCGCCGACCGCATCTCGGGAGGAACCCCATGGCACGTCGCCGCACCCTCATCGCCGCCGGCACCGTCACCGCACTCGTCGCGGCACTCGGCGTCGCCCAGCTCAGCCCCGGCGTGGCCCCGGTCGCCCGGGCCGAGGGCCTGACGCCGTACGACGGGTGCGATGACCTGCTCGCCTCCTATCGCACCGCGCTATCCAAAGCCGCGACGCCGTACGGCGCAGGCGGCTTCGGCGGGCACGGCTTCTTCAGCGAAGGGCTGGCCGCGAGCGGCGGGGTCGCACGCGACGCGGTCGCCGCCGCACCCGCTCCCGCGGCGGCCGGTGCAGGCGCGGTCGGGGCCGTTGGCAAGGGCGCGACGGGGACCAACCTGCAGGAGCAGGGCGTGGACGAGCCCGACATCGTCAAGCTCGCCGACGGCCGGCTGGTGGCCCTGGCGCAGAGCCGGCTGCAGGTGATGTCGGCCGACGCGGATCCGCGGCTGCTCGGGTCCCTGCCACTCGGGACCGCCCGTGAGCCGTATGTCTCCGGTGAGCTGCTGATCGTCGGCGACCGCGCGCTGGTCGTGGTCCAGGGCTACCGCCAGGAGCCGGTGAGCAAGCAGGACGCGAGCCGGTCGGTCTACCGCCCCGGCACCCCCACGACCCGGGTGATCCTCGCCGACCTGACCGGCGACCGGCCTCGGCTGCTGGAGGAGGCGGTCTACGACGGGCAGTACGTCAGCGCCCGGCTCACCGGCGGCACGGTGCGGCTCATCACGACGAGCACCCCCAACGTCAGCTCGACGCAGCCGAAGATCGACTACAGCGGCAACGGTCCGTCGCAGTCAGAGATCCGAGCCGCCGAGCGCACCTCGCTCGCTGCCAACCGGGCCGCTGCCCAGGAGGCCACCCTGTTCGACGTCTTGCCGCAGGTCACCCGGCGCAACGCCGGCGGCACGCTGCTCGGCACCGGCAACGCGGTGAGCTGCAACCAGACCACCCACGCGCAGGAGGGCACCGCCGGCCACAGCACCCTGCTGGTCACGACGCTGCGACCCGAGGTCGGCCTCGGTGCCACCGACAGCGACGCCGTCACGACCGACGGCGACCTCGTCTATGCCTCGACCGACCGGCTCTACGTCGCCACCAGCCGGTGGGGTACGACGATGGCCCCCGTGTCGCCTCTGCCGATCGACGGCGGCCCCACGATCCAGGAGGACGCCGCTGTCAGCTCGGGGGACACCGCGGTGAGCTCGTCGGACGCGCCGGACAGCGCCACGCCGACCGCCACCACGTCCCCCTCCCCGACGCCGAGCGCCAGCGCCGCCACGGACGAGGTCAGCACCGAGCTGCACGCCTTCGACGTCACGGGTCAGACCACGCGCTACGTCGGCAGCGGCTCGGTCCCCGGCTATGTCCTCGGGCGGTGGGCGCTCTCCGAGCACGAGGGCGCGCTGCGGGTCGCGACGACCCGCCAGCCCCCGTGGAACCAGGCCGCGCCGCAGAGCCAGCAGGCCCAGACGTCGTCCTCACTGGTCAAGCTGGTCGAGCGCGACGGCGCGCTGGTCGAGACCGGTCGGGTCGACGGGCTGGGCAAGACCGAGCGGATCCAGGCCGTGCGCTACTTCGGCAACCTCGCCGCGGTGGTCACGTTCCGTCAGACCGACCCGCTCTACCTGGTGGACCTGACCGGCTCGCCCACGGTGCTCGGTGAGCTCAAGGTGCCGGGCTTCTCGACGTACCTGCATCCGCTGGGCGACGGGCTGCTGCTGGGGCTCGGGCAGGAGGCCGATGCGCAGGGGCGGGTGACCGGATCGCAGGTGTCGGTCTTCGACATCAGCGACCCGTCGACGCCACGGCAGGTCGACCGGCTGCAGCTGGGCTCCGGCTACTCGCCCGCCCAGGAGGACTCCCGCGCCTTCGGCTACGACCCGGCCCGCAGGCTCGTGACGTTCGCCTTCTCGTCGTACGACGCACGCGATTACTCGCAGAACAGCGTCGGGGCCCTCGGGATCGCGGTCAGCCCGACCGGGCAGCTGAGCCGGGTCGGCCTGCTCGAGGTCTCGCAGACGGCCCCGACCCAGCGGGTGCTGTCCGACGACGAGCGGGTCTACGCGGTCAGCGACAGCGGCGTAGCCACCGGTGACCCGGCGACGATGAAGCGCACCGGCGCCACCGACTGGGCCCGCTGAGCCCGCGCGCCGGGCGAGCACCGGTTTGCTTGGGTTGCCGCCCGCCTGTGCCGATGCTGGCGTCGTGAGCCTTGCGGAGACTGCCCGATTGGCCGAGCTGACGTCCTTCTGCGTCATGGACACGGCGCCCGAGCCGGCGTACGACGCGCTGGTCGGCGCGGCGGCGCTGATCAGCGGCTGCCCCACGGCGCTGGTGAGCCTGCTGGACGAGGAACGGCAGTGGTTCAAAGCCCGCACTGGGCTCGCGGTAGGTGCGACGCCGCGGGACATGGCGTTCTGCGAATACGTGCTGCTCACCGATGCCCCCCTCGTCGTGCCGGATGCCACCTTGGACGACCGGTTCGTCGACAACCCGCTCGTCACCGGTGAGCTCGGGTTGCGCTTCTACGCCGGCTTCCCGCTCCGCACGCCCACCGGTGCGGTCCTGGGGACGCTGTGCGTCCTGGACTACACGCCGCGCCCGGCTGGGCTGACTGCCGAGCAGTCCGCCCTGCTGACGGTGCTGGCCGACCAGGTGATGACTCTGCTTCAGCTGCGCAAGACCTTGGCCGAGCGCGACGCGGCGACGCAGCACCTGGCCCGGTCCGAGGCGCGCTACCGGGAGCTCGCCGGCGAGCTGGACCAGGCGAGGGCCTCGGCGGTCGAGCACAACGTCCTGCTGGAGACCGTCCTGAACACCGTCGACGTCGGCATCGTCGCGTGCGACGCGCAGGGCAGGCTGACCTTGTTCAACCGCGCGACCCAGGAATTCCACGGGCTGAGCCCAGACTCTTCGCTCGATCCGAGCCAGTGGGCGAATCACTACACGCTGCTGAACGAGGACGGCCACACGCCGCTCGAGCCCGATCAGGTCCCCCTGCTGCGGGCCCTGCAGGAGGGCAGCGTCGAGGACGTCGCCCTCGTCATCGCACCCACCGATCTCCCCGCTCGCCTGGTCCGCTGCACCGGCCGGGCCCTGTACGACCAGGACGGCCGGCCCCTCGGGGCGGTGGTCGTGATGGCCGACATCACCGCGGCGCGCGAGTCAGCGCGGCGGCTGGCTGAGCAAGCGGAGTTCACCGATGTGCTGCTGGAGAGCGCGCACGGGGCGATGTGGGCGTGCGACGCGCAGGGACAACCGACGTACATCAACACTGCGGCCCGCCAGCTGCTCGGCTGGCCGCTGGAGACCTCGGTGGAGGAGATGCTCGCCAGCGGTGAGTACGCCGTCCGGCGCGAGGCGGTGCGCGCCACCGGTCCCGACGGTCGCGAGCTCAAAGCCCCTGACCTGCCGCTCGCCCGAGCGCTGGTCGAGGGCGAGGTCCGCGACGTCGAACTCGTGCTCACCTCGGGCGGCCTGCCCCCACGGACCTTGCTCGTCGAGGCGAGCGCCATTCACGACGCGGACGGCGCCGTACGCGGCGCTGTCGCAACCGGCTACGACGTCACCGAGCTGCGGCAGTCCGAGCAGCGCTTCCGTGCCGCCTTCCGGGACGGACCGACGCCCACGGCCCAGCTCGACCACACCGGAACGGTCCGGGAGGTGAACGCCGCGTTCCGGCGGTTCCTGGGGATGCGCAGCAACGCCGTCGTCGGGACCTCACTCCTCGCGCACGCCCACGCAGACGACCGGGCAGCACTGTCGGCAGCCCTGGCCGGGCCCGGCACCGGCACCGAGCCCATCGAGGTGCGCTTCGTCCGACCCGACGGCACGGCCATCTGGTGCGAGGTCGCGTGCTCACGCAGCCAGGGCTCGGAGGGTCGCCCGGCGGTGCTGGCCCAGCTCCTGGACGTCAACGAGCGCAAGGCGCACGAGGGGGTCCTGGAGCAAGCGGCCTTGCACGACGGCCTTACGGGGCTGCCTAACCGGGCCTACTTGCACCGCGCGCTCGACGCTCTGTTGAGCACACCGGGCCCGCGTCAGGTCGGCCTGCTCTACATCGACCTGGACGGCTTCAAAGCCGTGAACGACACCTACGGCCATGACGCCGGGGACGCGGTGCTGGTGCAGGTCGCCGAGCAGCTGCGGGCCAGCGTGCGCCCGGGTGACCTGGTTGCCAGGGTCGGCGGAGACGAGTTCGCTGTCGTGTGCCCCCTGGCATCGGGTGCTGGCGTGTCGTCGCTCCATGTCCTGGCCACTCGACTGGAGCACGCCCTCGCCATCGCCGTGCCCTACCGGGACCACGAGCTGAGTGTCGGCGGCAGCATCGGCGTCGCCACGGCCGCGCCCGGGACGACCCGCGACGAACTCCTCGAAGCGGCCGACCGCGCGATGTATCAGCGCAAACGCCTCAGCGCAGTGCCCGTCCCGCGCGGCTGATCAGCTGACGGGGAGCTGCCAGGCGGCGTTCCAGACGACCTTGTCGACCTCGCCGGGCAGGCCGGCCTGGTCGAGGTCGCGCTGGGCGGCGAAGGCCTTGGCAACGCGGGCGCTCTGCGGGCCGAAGTAGCCGTCGACGGCGATCTTCCAGCCGCGGTCGGCCATGCGGGCCTGCCACATGCGCGCGCCGATCCGGAAGGTGTCGGCGTCGGCGACCGTCAGCGGCTTGCCGATGAAGACCGGCGGCGTCGTCGGGGTGGCCTTGGCCCGCACGACCTTGGGGGCCGCCGGGGCGATGGCGGTGCGCTGGCTGCTGCGGCTGGCCCGCTCGGTGACCCGCTCCTGCGTGGTGCTCACCGCGGTGCTGGTGCCGCCCGAGCCCAGGCCCAGCTTGCGCGAGCAAGCCGGCCACTGGCCCCAGCCGCTGCGGGCCTGCAGCTTGGCGGCCGCAGCGTCCTGGGTCGCGGGGGAGGCGAGGTCGGGGCGGCCGGCGTAACCGAGACCGCGCCAGGTGCCGAGCGCGAACTGGTAGGCGCCGTAGTAGCCGTTGCCGGTGTTGATCCGGTAGTTGCCGCCGCTCTCGCACTGGCGCAGCTGGGCGAAGTCGCTCGCCGTCGCGGCGGAGGCCGCAGAGGCGGTCGCCGTGATGCCGACCGTCACGATGGAGGCGGTCATGCCGACCGCCGCGAGGGTGGGGACGGTCGTGGAGGGCTTGGCGTGGCGGGCGCGCGAACGAGCGGTCACAGGTGGGGGTCCTTCCCTCTCGCCTGCGAAGTCAGCTGTCGGGTTCGGGCCGGGAAGCCCGGGCGTCTTGCCCATGAGCTGGACACGGCGCCTTCACCCCAAGGGCACCTCTCGGCGCCCGAAGAACCGGTGGGTCCCCCGCTCCTGCCTCTGGTTGCGGTCGTGAGCTCGCACCCCGGAGGCAGGACTCGGCGGGCGGGGACGAGCGCCCCGTCGTACGACGGGACCTCGGCAGGATAACGGATCGGTAAAGCCCCTGTCAGCCCCCGGTGGAGGTGCCGGCGGAGCGCAGGTCCTCGCAGGCGCGTGCGACGCGCGCGGCCATCGCGATCTCCGCGGCCTTGCCCCAGGCGCGTGGGTCGTACTGCTTCTTGTTGCCCACCTCGCCGTCGACCTTGAGCACGCCGTCGTACGACGTGAACATGTGCGCGGCGACCGGCCGGGTGAAGGCGTATTGCGTGTCGGTGTCGACGTTCATCTTCACGACGCCGTAGTCGAGGGTCTCGCGGATCTCCTCGAGCAGCGAGCCGCTGCCACCGTGGAAGACGAGGTCGAACGGGCGGTCGGTGCCGGTCTTGTCGCCAACGGCGTCCTGCAGGTCCTTGAGGATCGACGGCCGAAGCTTGACGTTGCCGGGCTTGTAGACGCCGTGCACGTTGCCGAAGGTCGCGGCCAGCAGGTAGCGGCCGTTCTCCCCGGTGCCGAGCCGCTCGGCGGTGAGCAGCGCGTCCTCGGTGGTCGTGTAGAGCTTGTCGTTGATGGCGTTCTCGACGCCGTCCTCCTCGCCGCCGACGACGCCGATCTCCATCTCCATGACGATCCGCGCCTTGGCGCAGGCAGCCAGCAGCTCCTGCGCGAGGTCGAGGTTCTCACCCAGCTCGACCGCCGAGCCGTCCCACATGTGCGACTGGAACAGCGGCT